>JBDKKX010000070.1:0-14749 GCA_039795795.1 Bacteroidota bacterium
GGATTTCACAGATTAAACAGATTGGTACGGATTTTTTCTTGTCCTTCCGTAGGAAACTGAGTTTCCTACGGAAGGACAAGAAAAAATCCGTACCAATCCGTTTAATCTGTGAAATCCGTACTTCCATTGTATCCCAAGGTTTATAAAAGTGTAACCTAATTCGATTCGGATGCTTAAACTAAACGGCTTCTTTATTCGCCACTTTAATATAATTCTCCAACGCCATCGGCATCGAAGGAACATCAGGCGTAGGTGCTTGGATATTGATAATCAATCCTTTTTCAGAAACCGCATTTGCCGTACTATTGCCAAATGCAGCAATTCTCGTCTCATTTTGTTTGAAATCCGGGAAATTATCAAACAAAGATTTAATCGCTTGCGGTCCGAAAAAAACTAAAACATCGTAAGTAATGTCGCTCAAATCGCTTAAATCACTACTCACCGTTTCATACATAATCGCTTCTTGATATTTGACCCCAATTTCTTGCAAATAATTCGTCACGTCCTTCGCGCCAAGATTCGAGCAAGGCAATAAAAAAGTCTCTTTATCCCGATGTTTGACCAACGGCGCACGCAATTCTTCAATACTGCGCGTCCCGAAAAAGACTTTTCGTTTGCGATAGACAATGAATTTCTGTAAATAATTAGCAATCGTCTCGGTCAAACAAAAATATTTCGTTTCCTCCGACATTTTGACACGCATCTCCGTGCAACAACGGAAAAAATGGTCAACAGCATTTTTGCTATTGAGGATGATAGACGAATATTCGCCTGGATTCACTTTTTGTCGCCGAACCTCCTTTACATTCACAGGTGCGACATGAGTAAACTCTCGAAAGTCTATTGTAAGCCCGTATTTCTGCTCTAAATCGAAGTAAGGTGATTTTTGCACCGGCTTTGGCTGTGAAATCAGTATGCTTTTTACTTTCTTGTACGCTGCTTGACTTGATGTGGTCATTCAAAAATGCTTTTTTGGATACAGACGGCATTCGTGGTGAAAAATGGAATGTCGATTTCAGTCCGCTTGGAACACCAATGATACTGCTTTTGCAAACACATAGTTACATATAAGACATCGTAAAGGCACTATGTCTTCTATGTAACTATGTGTTTGCAAAAGCAGTGTCATCGATGTTCCAATTCAACCTATTTTCGAGTTTTTCTGTCTTGTACGCAAATCTATATCGTTTAGATTCCGGATTTTAACAAAACAAGTTTCGCCAAAACTGCCAATGGCGCAATTTCGGCGGTGCAAAGATACAATAAAAAATGAAATGGATGCGTAGATAAATAACTTGCACCCACAAATAATCCGCGCAACGCCCGCAATAAAAAGATAACAAAAATAGCCGCAATTGCTAAATACATAAAAATCGAACTCAGTCCCGTCGGGGAATAAGCCATAAAAATATTCAACGGAGTCAAGACTAAACCCGTCAAAATCCCTGCTCCCATGACAATAAAATTGTATAATTTTATTTCTTTTTCCAAGGGGAAAACAGTGGACAGAATATATAAAAAGAAATGTTTAATCAAAAAGAATAGAGCTACCCCTGTAAAACAAATTAAAAAAGTTTTCCCAGAGCTCATTCCAAACCCACCTTTGTAACGATGCAGCATCAAATAAGCAAAAATTGCCACATTCATCCAGCAGATAAAATACAAGGTGATATACGCAAAATTGCCCCAACCACTATATCCTTTATAAATCAAGCGCAAAGAACTGTCGCTCGCCAAAGAGCGATACACTTGCGAAATAATATGTCCACTTGTAATCGAAACGAATGCTAACAATAAAGACACGCCCAACCACAACCAAAAAACCAATCGAATCGGGTCATTTCCAGTCGTCGCATTGCTGGATTTCGCACCTGCTATTTTGGCAGAATCGGTTTTTGCACCATCCCGCAAAATATCAAATGGATTATCCGATTTTGAAAGGATAGGCACTGTCGGGTCTGGCACTTTTGGGGTATCCACTTTAACAGGCGTAACCTTTGTCAATGCTTTTGCGGTGTCGGCTACGGGGGTCGCAGGGGCAGTTGCTGGCGCGGCGGCACGAGCGGCGGTATCTACTCGACGCGGAGTCGGTTTGCGACGGGGCGGGGCAGGCTGCTCGGGCAATAAAATCGCTCCTTCGGGAATCCCTTGTGCTGTTAATTTCGGCGGCGGCGGTTGCGTTGTCGTCGGTGTCGTAGCAGCAGGAGTCGTTGTCGTCGGTGCGGCAGGAGTGGTTTGCGACGGTTTGGGCGGCGCAGCCATAGGAGTCGTTGTCGCAGGAGTCGTTGTCGTCGGTGCGGCAGGAGTCGTTTGCGGCGGCGTTTGTGCGAACGCGGCGGTTCCAAAAATCAAACTCCAAGTGAGCAAAAGCCAGCAGGAGCGCGTTAATTTGAATGATGTTGTCAAGGTTGTTTTCGTCATCTTGGCACTGAGATATATTTTTTTTGTTGCTATTTTAATAATGATGAATGATAAATGATGAATGATGAATTCATCATTTATCATTCACCATTTATCATTTACCTGTAAAGTGCTTCAACATAATGATTTCACGCGGCTTCAACACTCGATAATGGCTGCGCGGCAAATCTTTTTTCGTCAAACCACCATAATAAATTCTATCTAATTTTTCCACTTCATAACCCAACGATTCAAAAATGCGTCGGACAATTCTATTTTTTCCAATATGCAGTTCGATTAAAACTTCAGATTTCGCTCCCCCTTCTGGTGACGAAAGATTATCAATTTCCGCTTTTCCATCTTCGAGTTCGACCCCTTCCTTAATTTTCTCAAAATCAGGCGGAGACAAATTCTTATTCAAAATCACATGATATATTTTTTTAATTCGATAACTGGGATGAGACATTTTTTGTGCCAAATCGCCATCATTAGTCAATAAAAGTAAACCAGTTGTTTCTCGGTCGAGCCTTCCGACAGGATAAATCCGCGTTTTGACCGTTTTGCCCACAATATCCAATACCGTTTTTCTACCTCTTTCGTCATTGACGGTCGTAATCACGTCTTTCGGTTTATTCATCAAAATATACACCATCTCCTCTACGGGTTCGACGATTTTGCCTTGATACGCCACTTTGTCGGTCGGCAACACGCGATGACCGATTTCCAAAA
Source organism: Bacteroidota bacterium (assembly GCA_039795795.1). Classification (GTDB taxonomy): domain Bacteria; phylum Bacteroidota; class Bacteroidia; order Chitinophagales; family Saprospiraceae; genus JAAFJT01. The sequence continues at coordinate 3,130 of JBDKKX010000070.1, forward strand.
CCACTACACCATTTACTGTAACCGTTCCTTTTTGAATCAATTCTGCGGTGCCTCTACGGGAGGCAATCCCACAATGCGCTAAATATTTATTTAAACGCATATCTGTATCCGCCTCATTTTCAATTTCTTGTGCCGGTTTTGCATTAAAACCTTTTTTAGCTTCAATCTGCGGCGGGCGAAAGGGCGACCGATGTTCTTTGGGCAACGCCCGATGGAATGGATTGTCTTTGTCTGCTGCCTCCGTCTTTTTTTTAGGGGGAAACGCTGCTTTTTTAAAAGGCGGGTTTCCTTTTTTGACGGGTTCAGAGGAGTTTGTTGTATCCTTCGGCACTACTTTTTTAAAAACCTTTTTCATATTTAGAAGCTATTTTAGTCACTCGGTCACATCTTTTTTGCGGTTTCTTTCGCGCTATTCGCTCGAAATGGCGTAAAATTAGAATAAAATTATGGGAAAAAAAAGTTTTCGTTAAAAGATTCCGTCAATTTTTATATTATCTTTGTCATTCTATGTTTCATTTTCAATTGTATGACCTTGATTTCCAAACAAAAATGCCGCTAACCCATCAAATGAATTTAGCTCCCGATACGGGCATTGCTGTATGGCGCGTTACCGAAACGCCTGCTTATTTTTCAAAAAGATTGCCGCCCGCGAGCGCGGAAGAACGAGATTTACTCGCCCGCCTCCAACCCAAAGCGCAAGCCGAACGATTAGCAAGTCGTTATCTTTTACACCTTTTAAAAGGCGATCATTACACGTTTCAAAAAGACGCATTCGGAAAACCATTTCTTCATAATTCATTGAATATCAAAGATTTTGAAATTTCTTTATCGCATTCGCACGGGCGCGTTGCGGTCATGTATGCACCGTGTTTATGTGGGATTGACATTCAAAAAGAAGACCCGCGTTTGACCAAATTGCAATCTAAATTTTTATCCGAAACCGAACGCGCTGCCTTAAATCCCAAACAGGAATTGTCGGATTTACAGGTTTATTGGGGTGCGAAAGAGGCATTATATAAAGCGTATGGCGAGCGCGGCGTAGATTTCAAAACCCAACTTTTTGTTGCGCCATGGCAAATTTCCGCAAATCGGAAGCTGCAAGAAACGCAAGGCTATGTACAAAAAAAAGATTTTAAGCAAAATTATAACATATATTATAAAAAAATATTAAAATATTATTTGGTTTTTGTGGTTTTAAAAGATTTTTTTAAACTGGAATTTACAACTCATTACATGAACAATTATGGTATTCGATAAAAAAATATGATAGCTGGATAGTTGATAATTTGCTCAAAAAATCGTAGATTTGCCTTTAATAATAAAAAGCCTAAATATGGAAAAAGTAATTCGTATTGTTAAAAAAGGAGAAGATGATTCCAATATAATATATTGGTTATCATTGAGTTATGAAGAAAGATTATTAAATCTGGAGCAACTAAGGCAACAAATCAATTTTCAAAAATATGGTACTCGACAAAGATTTCAAAGAATTTATCGAATTATTAAACAAGTATGAGGTTCATTATTTGGTGATTGGCGGTTATGCGGTCAATTTTCATGGCTATCCGCGTTACACCAAAGATATTGATTTTTGGATTTGGCTTAAAGACTCCAATATTCAAAATTTGCTTCGAGCATTATCCGATTTTGGGTTTGGCTCTTTAGGCTTGACCGAAAATGATTTCAAATTGGCAAGTAATATCATTCAATTGGGTTATGAACCGTATCGAATTGATTTATTAATGGAAGTGGAGGCTGCCGATTTTGAGACTTGTTATGCCCGTAAAATGCAAAAAGTGATTGATAATGTTGCAGTTGACTTTTTGGAATTAAATGATTTGATTACAATTAAGAAAAATGCAGGTCGTTTGCAAGATTTAGCGGATGCAGAACAATTAGAAAAAATAAGCAGAAAAAAGAAGAAAAGTAAATAATTCACCCTAAGAAAAAATCCTCCTTCAGACTTGAAATTTTGTTACTTTTGTTCTGAAAAAAACAAAAATCAGTCTTTATGGGAACGTTTTTACTCCGTTTATTGCGCAATTTGAATCTTTTATTAGTGATTTTAACGATTCTATCGTACTTCGCGCCGCAAACGCCACCTGATAAATCATGGTTATTAATCTTTCTCGGTTTAGGTTATCCTTGGCTCTTGTTGGCAAATTTTTTATGTTTAGTTTTCTGGATATTTCGTTGGGAACGCTGGGCATGGTGGTCGGGCATCGCCTTATTGCTCGGCGTAGGACATATTCCGACGGTGGTAGGCATTCATCCGATGAGTCGAGCAACCGCCGCAGATTCTTTCAAAGTCTTGACGTACAACATTAACTATTTGGAATTCAATAACTTCACCAAAAGCAAGGGGCAAGCGGCGGCTAAAATGAACCATTTTTTAGAATCGGCGGACCCAGATATAATCTGTCTGCAAGAATCGGCGGCAGGTCCGCGCAATTGGGAAAGAAATTGTACCCTTTTGCCTTTTTTGCGCAAATACCCATTTTATACGTTGGAATTGTCGAATCAAGTCAATATTGCTTCCAAAAGACCGATTTTAGCGCATGGCAATGTCCCCTTGTTCAAAGGCAATAGTTCCAATGGATGTACTTTTGCAGATATCGCGGTTGGAAATCAGACCATTCGTTTTTACGCACTGCATTTGCAATCCAATAAAATCTCCATGATGGCAGATGAAGTAGCCAAAAAAGGCGATGTCCAAGACGAAAAAACATGGTTTGAAGTCGAAAAAATGCTCCGAATTGTCAAAAAAAATACTAAAATCAGGGCAGAACAAGCCCGTCAAGTCAAAGATCATATTTTGAAAAGTTCTTATCCCGTCGTTGTTTTGGGCGATTTTAATGATAATCCCATGTCGCATACTTATCATATCATCGCGGATAAATTGAAAGATGGGTTTCAAGAAAAGGCTTTTGGGCGCAGTACGACCTTTTCGGGCAGCATTCCCGGTTTGAAAATTGACCATATTTTAGCATCCCCGAGTGTTCATTTTGGACAATATGAAATTGTGCGTGTCCCCTATTCTGACCATTATCCGACGATTGCTCAACTCCACTTTTAACATGAAACGGGATGGATTTTTACGATTTCCAATCTCAGTACGTGACAAAAATACTTTTCGACACAGATTCAACCGATTCAACGAGATTTTAACAGATTTTTTTTTGATTTTCAATACTTAAAATCAAGAAAAATTTGTTAAAATCTCGTTGAATCGGTTCAATCTGTGATGAAAAGCTTTTTTGTCACGTACTAAGATTTCCAATCCAAAAAATCTCAAAAATCAATCCCATTTAATCCCCCAAAAATCCCATTTAATCCTAATTCTAAGTGATTTCCTTCAAAGGATGCCAAAAATGTCGTTGAAAATCAACAATTTGGTTCTCTTTTATGACGATTCCTTCTTTTTCCAACAATTCTTGCATGCGCGTCGGCGTTGCGAAATGCAATCTGCCCGATAATTCCCCTTTGCGATTCACGACCCGATGCGCAGGAATATCGTCCTCCAACTCTGCATGTAATGCCCAGCCCACCATTCTCGGCGCGCCCAATTGTAAAAAATCAGCAATTGCGCCATAAGTTGTCACGCGCCCCGTCGGAATGAGCTTAGTAACGTCGTAAACAGCTGCCCAAAAAGATTGTTTTTTCATAGAAAATGGATTTTTAAAATGAATGCAATTTTACGAAAAGATTGTACAAAACCATGTACCTTTGAGGAAAGTTGCTTAAAATCAGATTTTTACAGATATTTTATAGATAAAAACAGGTATTTTAAAGATAAAATATAGATAAATCAATTATTTTTCAAACTACAATCGCCTTGCCGTGTCCTTATTTATCCAAGATTCGCTTAATTTTATTTCCAAAGTGACTCCGCGCCGCGTCTGGAACGCAGGCAAAGTCCTTGCTTCTTTCTACGCGACGGATTGGTTGAAACGCCCTGTTCAATGGGGTTTGCCTTTCACGATTTCGCTCGAACCAACGACTGCTTGTAATTTGCGGTGTCCTGAATGTCCGAGTGGGTTGCGCGCTTTCACCCGTCCGACGGGAAATCTGAAAGAAGATTTTTTCAGAAAAACCATCGAAGAATTGCATAAAGAATTGATTTACTTGATTTTTTACTTTCAAGGCGAACCTTATATCAATCCGAAATTTTTGGATATGGTTCGGTACGCGTCCGACAAAGGCATTTATACGATGACTTCGACGAATGGACACTTTCTCAATGACGAAAATGCTCGCAAGACGATTGAATCGGGTTTAGACCGTTTAATTATCTCGGTCGATGGCACAACGCAGGAAGTTTATGAGAGTTATCGGAAGGCGGGCAAATTGGAAAGCGTGTTACAGGGGGCGCGGAATGTCGTCAAATGGAAAAAAGAACTCAAGTCTAAAACGCCTCATATTATTTTTCAATTTTTAGTGGTCAAGCCGAATGAGCATCAAATTCCTGAAATTTATAAATTGGCAGATGAAATCGGTATCGACGAGGTCAAACTCAAAACAGCACAAGTGTATGATTATGAAAAGGGCAATCCGTTGATTCCGACGCAGGATAAATTTGCGCGATATGAGGAGTTTGCCCCCGGTCAATGGCGGGCTAAAAACAAATTATTGAATCGTTGTTGGAAATTATGGCATTCTTGCGTGATTACTTGGGATGGCATCGTTGTTCCGTGCTGTTTTGACAAGGATGCGCAACATCGGTTGGGTGATTTAAAGACAAATAGTTTTAAAAATTTATGGCAAGCGAAACCTTATCAACAGTTTAGAACCGACCTTTTGCGCGGGCGCGACCAAATTGATATTTGTCAAAATTGTACGGAAGGTTGTAAAGTATGGGCATAGTTTGAATTTTATTCTAAATAAAATAATTATTAATCAATTATTTACACCTGTCAGGTTTTTCAAACCTGACAGGTGTAAATAATTGATTAATAATTATTTACACCTGTCAGGTTTTTCAAACCTGACAGGTGTAATGCCCATTTCTAATTCAATCCTAATTTTTTCTTCACCAAAGGTGCTACATCTTCGCTCTCGGTCACAAACAACATCGATCCACTCGCCGTATCCAAAATATAATCATATTTGTTTTCTTTACCGACCAATTGGATAGCCTTATTAATTTTTTCAATAATAGGTTGTAACAAAGCCTGCCGTTTTGCATTCACTTTTTGTTCTGCTTCCTGCGCTTCTCGGCGGATTTGCTCTTCCTCTTTTGCAAGTTGTTCCCCTTGCCGTTTTTCCTCCGCAGGAGCTAATTTTCCTTCTTTTCTGTCTTGAATAAACTGTTTTGCACGCGGTTCAAACATTTTTTGCAAAAGTTCGAGTTGACTCGCCAACGATTTGCGGTACAAAATTAAAACAGAATCCGCTTTCAATACCTCTGGCATCTTTTCCAACATGTTGCCAGAATTCAAATGACCAATTTTTTGTGCTTGCACCGAAGTCGTCAAAGCCAAAAACAGCGTACTCGCTAAAAATAATCGAACAATTTTCATTTTTTTATGACTGTAAGTTTAAATATGATACAAAACCATTTGTTTTTCTGTAACTTTCGTTCTGAATAAGACGCAAAAGTAAAAATAAGTTTCTAATTGCTCCGAATAATTGGCACTTGAATTGCGCGAAAGCATAGATTATTTAAATAATTTTTTTAAAATCAAAAATACAATTCACCCATGAAAACAGGGTCGTTTTTACTCATTAGCCTTTTTCTATCGCTCCACTTGTCTGCACAAGACGCGGCTCAATCTATTGAATCTTATCTCAGCGATAAAAAAATCAATCCGAAAAAAATTAAAGAAGGTTTGTATATGAGCGTCGAATTGGAAGGCAAAGGCGCGCCTGCTAAAATTGGCAACTATTTGAAAATCAATTATGTAGGTAAATTATTGAACGAAAAAATCTTTGATGTTTCGCCTAAAAATGAACCTTTTGTTTTTCGGTTGGGTTATCGTCAAGTAATTTCGGGTTGGGAAACAGCGATTTCGACTTTGAAAATGGGTTCAAAAGTGACGCTTTTTATGAATCCCAATTGGGGTTACGGCAGCACAGGCGCGGATGAAACCGTGCCACCGAATGCACCTTTGATTTTTGAAATCGAATTATTGGACGCGATGAGTGATATGGAATATGACAAATATATGAAACAAACCGAAGTCAAAGCCCGAGCTGAATTTGAGGCAAAGCAAACCCAACAATTTATCGAAGATAAAAAATTGATTGATGCGTATGCCTCGTCTAAAAAATTGAAAATCAATCATTTACCTTCTGGATTAAGTTACGTTATCACTAAAAACGGTAAGGGAATTATGCCGAAAGCAGGGGATGAATTGGTTGTTCATTACGAAGGCAGTTTTTTGGATGGACAGGTTTTTGATGCGACAAAAGGCAAAAAACCTTTTCAATTTGTGTTGGGATTCAAAAAAGCAATCGCTGGTTGGGAGGAAGGATTAAAATTTTTTAACAAGGGTAGTGAAGGTTTTTTGTTGATTCCGTCGAAATTGGGTTATGGCGCAACGCCTTTGGATGATGGAAAAACGGTCGTGCCAAGCAATTCCGTTTTGATATTTAAAATTCAAATCATGGATGTTTCTAAACCTAAATATTGATTTTTGGAGATACTGTTGGAACACAGATTTTACAGATTTTACAGATTTGCACGGATTTTGGGTAGAATTTATGCTTGAACTCCAAAAAAACAAAAAAAAATCCGTGTAAATCTGTAAAATCTGTAAAATCTGTGTTCCAATTGTATCACTTACTTACTAAAATTGCCATTTACCATAATATTTCCTAAAAATTTTAGTCATATTCTTGGCATCGTCAATGCCCCGATGATGCGTTCCGTCCAATTTAAAACCTTCTTTTGCCAACGCACCCGTCATACCCATCGGTTTGGTAACGATGGCATCACTGATTTTTGGATGTTGATGTTTAATACTAATATGATTTTTTAACCAGTTCGTATCCAAACCGTGCAAGATACAATCCTGTTTAAACTGTTTTTTGTCGTAAAAACCCCACGAACACAACCAATAAGGCTCGCCAAAACTGCCCATCCAATCTTGAAATTGTTTCAAAGCGACTGGAAAAAGGGGCGCGTCTTGCACATCTGCCTGCGTAATCGAGGTCAATTTGGTGCAAAATTCGGACAAAATCGGATGAATTGAAGGACGTACCATGACACAAAATTCACCTAAAATTTTATTTGTATCGCTCACGCAAACCGCGCCAATTTCAATGATTTCATTGGGAGCTTCCGCTTTGCCCTCCCAACACGTTGCTTCTAAATCTAATACAATATAAACCATTTTTTAATGTGTAAAATTATTTTGAATTTCTAAATTTTTCAAATGCTTTCGCAGTCGGTTCTGCGACCATCGTATCCATTAATTTTTTCAAGTAAGTGTAATACAATCTGCCGACAAAAGGACGTTCCTGCACATAAAAAACATCGCCCGAAATTCGTTCAATGACCATCGGCATCATAAAACCACCCCATTTTTTTGCTTTTTTCGGTTTTTCGCAAAAAACGCGGGCATCAATTGCCGCTTTTTTGACAATCACGACGGGAATCGCCACCACACCCGACTGAAAACCAGGTTTCCAACCCCGATTATTCATCAACGCGTAATCATAAACTGCCTCTGCATATTCCCGCACTAAAAATTCCGTAACAAGGTCTTCTTCATCAAAAGCAGTCACAGAAATAAACGTATTTAATTGAGTAGCAAACCATTGTAACCGAAATTGCTTGTCATAACCCACCAAACTTTTTTGATTATAGATTTCGGGTTCTGCAAAAAAAAGCCGATTTTGCTCCAATTTAGCCTTGATTTCAGTCAAAATGGCAGTTGATTGTATCATAAAATGATGTATATTTTTTTTTAATACCTTTTAGGATAACCTTTTTAAGACGAAAAGGTTAAAACGGGTTAAATGTAATGGCTTTTCAAAACATATCCAAAAAAATTTCAGAAAATAAAAAAACGCCGCCAATTGACCATCAATTAGAGGCGTGACCGATATACTTAAAATAAACAACAGTTTCTTCTCTTAAACCTACGGAAGGTTCGTTGCATAAGACAAGCAGCCACGCCTTAACTTAAAGCAACGAATCCGTAAGTGTCATATATGATTATGTTTTGAAGGTCAGCCTGTTTTTTGGGGTTGACATACGCTACAAGCCTGCTCTTATCCATCGTGTTTTGAAGATTGAGCACATATAAGACTGTTATACAATATCCATTGACATTGCACAAAAAGTTGATTATAAACGATTTGAATATTTGATAAATTGCTATGATTCTTATGTTTAAACGTCGGGCGGTTGTGAAAACTAAAATAAGCGGCGATTAATGAAAAGTTTTATCTTAGAAATAATTGTTTGATAGATGTATTGATATTATAACCACAAAATTACATCTATATTGTGTAACATTAAATTACATCTTTTTTTTGTTTTCAAGTAAAAAAAGTAAAAAGAGATTGATTTTCAATAAATTAAGGTACCTTTGCTCAAAATTTGTACTCAAATCATTAACTAAAATAATCAAATATTTGATACAATGATAAAATCGGATTTAATCCAGATTTTTAAAAAATTAACCAAACCGGATAGGCGTGCGTTGCGTCAATTTGTTCGTTCGCCTTATTTCAATCGGCGTGCGGAAGTGATTTCTTTATATGATTATATTGATAAACAGTTGGATTCGGCTGAACCGAATTGGGAGAAAGAATCGGTTTTTAAAACAATTTTTCCTTCGGAACCTACCTATTTGGCGGCACAAATGGATTACGCAATGTCTTTTTTATTGCAAGTGATTCGGTCTTATTTGGTGCAAGATGAATTAGAAAAAGAAGTTATAGAAAATCGTTTGCGACTTCATAAAGCATTGGATAGCAGGGGTTTACATAAATTTGCTCAAAGAGAATTAGAGGCTACTAAGTCGGCACTTCAACAGACTCATTTTAGAAATGCAGGGTTTCATCGGTTGGAATATGATATTTTATTGGCAGAATACACGGTGTTATCTCGTGGAAAACGTTCAAATACTTTACCTTTGCAGCCGCTTTCGGACGCGCTGGATGCGTATTATTTAGCGGAAACGTTGCGACTTGCCATTGAGATGCAATCGCATGTGCGGGTGGTGGACTATTCGTATAAGCAGCCGTTGTTGAATGCTGTTTTGTCGCATTATGAAGGCTATCAGTTGTTGCCTGCGGTGGCGGCATATTATCAAGTTTATCACTGTTTTGGTGATATTCCGACGGAGGTTGCGGAAGCCAATTTTAGACAATTGAAGCGGATTCTGGAAGAACAAGCGGGTTTATTTCCGCATGTGGAGTTGCGGTCGTTGTATTTGGCAGCCATTAATTATTGCATTCGGCGGGTGAATAATTATCATAGTGAGTATCATGCCGAAATCTTGAGCCTCTATAAAACGGGTTTAAAAAATGGTGCATTGATGGAAAATGGGATATTATCGCCGTTTTCGTATCGAAATATTGCTACGATAGCGATGAAAATGGGGCATTTTGAATGGACAGCGCAGTTTTTAGAAGCGTATCGAATGCTGCTGCCAGAGAAAAATAGAAAAAATTGGTATGATTTCTATAGAGCCGTTTTGCATTATAGGCAGGGTGAATTTGCGATTTCGTTAGATTTGTTGCGCCCGTTGAAGTTTGATGAAGCGAGTTTTAATTTGGATGCGCGCTGTATGATGATGCAAATTTATTATCAAATTAGTGAAATCAATTTGTTGGATTTTTTATTGGAAAGTACGAAAATGTACTTACTTCGGCATGATGATGTGGGTTATGTAAAAGAGAATTATGAAAATTTTATTAAATATTTGAAAAAAATATTGCAGCTAAAACCCAATGATTTGGCAGAACGTGCTAAATTAAAGGCAGAAATAGAATTAGTGTCGTATATATATGATAAAGATTTTTTTAAAACGGTTTTAGCTCCTAAAGAGATTAAAAAATAAAAGTAGAATTCATGATAAAAAGAGTGGTCAAAATGACTTTCCGAATGGAGGAAATCGATGCGTTTTTAACGATATTCAATCAAACAAAAAGTTTTATTCGTGCTTCTGAAGGCTGTATGCACCTTGAATTGTGGCGTTCTGCGACGGAACCCAATCTTTTATTTACGCTTTCGCATTGGGAAAATGAGCTTTTTTTAGAAAAATATCGTCAATCGGATTTATTTCGGCGGACTTGGGCGAAAACGAAGGTGCTTTTCGCGGATAAACCAGCTGCTTGGACGGTGGAGGTTATTGCTTAATTGTTTTAAATTTTTTGTTTTAATGCAAGGTTTTTCTAAACTGACCAAAGCTGCTAAATTAGAGTGGTTGGTTCAGCATTATTGTCAAAATGATTTGCAGGCGGCGCGTACTTTTCGCGACATGGCGCATAAAGACCCTGAGTTGCAGAAAATCATTGACGGTTTTAGTGAAAATACGGTTTCCAATTTTTTGTTGCCTTATGGAGTGGCTCCGAATTTTTTAATCAATGGCGTAACTTATTGTGTGCCAATGGTTATTGAGGAAAGTTCGGTGGTTGCAGCTGCGGCTTCCGCAGCTAAATTTTGGCAAACGCGGGGTGGTTTTCACGTAGAAATCGGGGGAACGGAGAAAATTGGGCAACTTCATTTTAGTTGGTCGGGTGATGTGAAGGTCTTGAAAGCCCTTTTGCCCGAATTGGCTCAAACGATTTTGCACGAAACCGAACCGCTTACGGCGAATATGCAGCGACGCGGCGGGGGCATCACGGGCATGGAGTTGGAAGATTTTTCAGACCGCGAACCCGATTATTTTCAACTAAAATTGCGATTTGAAACTTGCGATTCGATGGGCGCGAACTTTATCAATTCGGTTTTAGAGGAATCGGGACGGGTTTTGACTCGGTTTTTAAAACAAAAAGTAGATATTGAGCCTGTTATCCTGATGGCAATTTTGTCGAATTATACCCCAAATTGTTTGGCAAAAGCATGGGTGGAATGTCCTGTGGATAGTTTTGGGACGGGCGGCGCGGCATTGGCGGAGAAGTTTAGAAAGGCGATTCGCATTGCAGAAATCGATTCTTTTCGGGCAGTGACGCATAATAAAGGCATTTTTAATGGCATTGATGCCGTCGTTTTGGCTACGGGCAACGATTTTCGGGCTACGGAGGCTTGCGGACACGCTTACGCGGCGCGGTCGGGCATGTATAAAAGCCTTAGCCATTGCGAAATTAAAAACAATATGTTTAGATTTGAATTGGAAATTCCTTTGGCATTTGGTACGGTGGGCGGTTTGACGACTTTGCACCCGTTGGCAAAATTAAGTTTGGCGGTGTTGGGGAATCCTTCTGCAAAAACCTTGATGACGATTGTAGCAGCGACAGGTTTGGCACAAAATTTTGCGGCTGTACGGTCGTTGGTGACAACGGGGATTCAAAAAGGACACATGAAAATGCATTTGACTAATATTTTGAATCATTTGCAAGCCACAGAACCAGAAATGCAGGCTGCAGCTCAACATTTTGTAGATAAACCTGTTTCTTTTTCTGGGGTTCGGGCATTTTTAAAAAAATAATTCAAACACAATCT
>JBDKKX010000071.1:0-14655 GCA_039795795.1 Bacteroidota bacterium
CATGTTGTAGAACACCACGAAGTTGCGCCTGTGATGGAAACGCATATTGTAGAACACCACGAAGTTGCGCCTGTTATTGAAACGCATGTCATTGAATATCAACCTGTTGCAGAAACAACACATGTTGTAGAGCACCACGAAGTTGCGCCTGTGATGGAAACGCATGTTGTAGAACACCACGAGGTTGCGCCTGTTATTGAAACGCATGTCATTGAATATCAACCCGTTGCGGAAACAACGCATGTTGTAGAACACCACGAGGTTGCGCCTGTGATGGAAACGCATATTGTAGAACACCACGAAGTTGCGCCTGTGATGGAAACGCATATTGTAGAACACCACGAAGTTGCGCCTGTTATTGAAACGCATGTCATTGAATATCAACCCGTTGCGGAAACAACGCATGTTGTGGAACACCACGAAGTTGCGCCTGTGATGGAAACACATATTGTAGAACATCATGCAGCAGCATCGATGCCAGAAATGTTGACGAGTGAAGTTACAACCACACATGAAGTAACTGAAACACATGTACCAATTTCACAAACAATTGAGCATGAAATAATTACAAGCAAAGTAGAAGAAACGCATCCACATGATGCGTACGATCATTGGGAGCGCGACCAGAAATTTGTAGGCGACGATTTGAAAATTATCGAAGGCATTGGTCCGAAAATTGAACAATTGTTGAATGATATAGGTATTTTGACGCATCGTCAATTGTCTTTGATGAAGGTTGAATTTTTACAAGAATTGTTGAAGACGGCGGGTAAACGCTATGCTTCACATGATCCGTCCACTTGGCCCGCGCAAGCGAAATTGGCTGCGACTGGCAAAATGGCAGAATTGAAGCGTTTGCAAGAACGCATTCTTTACGGTCGTTTGGACGCTTAGAATTGGAAAAGCCTAATTGAATAAATTTGTACTTTATAATTTTTTAGATGCTTAAACCTCTGGTAAAAACCAGAGGTTTTTTTTATCTTCACCTGTTTTTTAAACGCAACGTTTCGTTGTATCGCCTTGTCATTTCAGCAGTTTTCGCCCCACTAAAACGGCTAAAATTATTTATTCATTCATAACTTATTTTTAAACAATGAAATATACTTTCGCTATTATTGGCATATTTTCTATGATGACCGAGCCGCTTTTCGCCCAAAAGAATATCGCCTTAGAAGATATTTGGCAAAAATTCATTTTTCGACCTGTAGCTGTGGCAGGTTTTAATTTTCTGAAAGATGGTAAACATTTTACGACTTCCGATGGCAAAAATATTTACACGCATGATGTAACAACGGGGCAAAAAGTGAATACATTGTTTGATACGGCTGCCATCTCGAATCCGCAAGACCGTCAATTAAGTTTTGATGGATTTGAATTTAGTTCGGATGAGCAAAAGATTTTATTCCAAACGGAAAGTGAACAAATTTTTCGGCGGTCTTCGGCGGTCTCGAATTGGGTTTGGGATGCGGCGGGTAAAACGTTTACCAAAGTCGATCCACATCTAAAACAAAATAATGCAACGTTCAATCCAAAGGCAACACATCTTGCATACACGGCTGCTAATAATTTGTATATCAAGGATTTAAAAAGTAATAAAATTACGCCTATAACGACGGATGGCAAACCCAATTCCATTATCAATGGTTTTTGTGATTGGGTGTATGAAGAAGAATTTCAATTTACACGGGCTTTTGAATGGTCGCCTGACGGTTCAAAAATTGCTTTTTTGCGTTTTGACGAAACCAATGTGCGTGAATTTACCATGCAACTTTATGAAGACGAAGCCTATCCAATTCATCAAACGTTCAAATATCCAAAAGTTGGAGAGAAAAATTCGATTGTAACAGTTTGGATTTACAACCTTACAACGGGCAAATTGCAACAAGTAGAGACAGATTCGGGTAGTGATATTTATGTGCCGCGCATTCAGTGGACGACGCAAAATCAACTTTGTGTTTTTAAAATGAACCGCCATCAAAACGATTTACAATTATTATTGGTGGATGCCAATTCGGGTAAAACGGCACTTTTACTACGCGAAACCAATAAAACGTATGTCGAAATCCTTGATGAGCAACTGTTTTTCCTAAAAGATGGGAAACGATTTATCTGGATTAGCGAGAAAAGTGGGTTTAGACATTTGTATTTATACGATATGAAAGGCAAGGAAATCAAGCCTTTGACAACAGGCAATTTTGATATATCAAAAGTTTATGGAATAGATGAAAAACGGGATTTGGTGTATTATCAAGCGGCGGCAACGACTCCGATGGAAAAGCAAATTTATGCAGTGGGCATCGATTCCAAGACAAAACGCACGATGGCACAACAAAAAGGGGCAAATGATGCTGAATTTAGTCCCACTTTTGACTATTATTTGCTAACGCAATCGACCTTGAATGTGCCGCCGTCGTATGCGGTCTATAATCATGCGGGAAAATTGGTGCGCAATATCGAGGATAATAAACGGCTTGCTGCCAAACAATCCGAATATAATACGGCAACTATTGAGTTTTTCCAATTTAAAACTTCTGAAAATGTTGAATTAAATGGTTGGATGTTGAAACCCAAAGATTTTGACCCTAAAAAACAATATCCTGTTTTGATGACGCAGTATAGCGGTCCTGGCAGTCAGCAAGTAGTGGACGCATGGAAAGGTCAAGATTATTGGTGGTATCAAATGTTGGCGCAAAAAGGTTATATCGTTGTCTGTGTGGATCCGCGCGGTACAGGCGGTCGCGGTGAACAATTTAAAAAAATAACGTATTTACAATTAGGTCATTATGAAACGATTGACCAAATTGAAGCGGCAAAATGGCTTGGTACGCAATCTTTTGTTGATAAAACGCGGATTGGCATTTTTGGTTGGAGTTACGGCGGATATATGTCGAGTTTATGCCTTTTGAAAGGCAATGAGGTCTTCAAAGCCGCGATTGCGGTCGCGCCTGTGACGAATTGGAAATGGTACGATTCGATTTATACGGAACGGTATATGCAGACCGAACAAGAGAATCATAAAGGTTATGCCGAAAATTCCCCTGTTTATTTTGCAGATAGGCTGAAAGGCAATTATTTATTGGTTCATGGGATGGCGGATGATAATGTGCATTTTCAGAATTCGGTGGAAATGGTTAATGCGTTGGTGCGAGCGAACAAACAATTTGATACCTATTATTATCCGAATCGCAATCATAGTATCCATAACGGGTTGACGCGGTTGCATCTTTATACGAAGATGACGCGGTTTGTTATGGAGCAATTGTAATGACCTAAATCCTTAAAATGGCATCTATTCCCTCGAATAAATGCCATTTTTTGTTTTAAAATTCCTGTTTTAAAATTTTAAAATTAGCGTATTTAAAACAAACAAATACGAAAAAAAAACATTTTTTAGCCTAAAAACGTTTTAAAAACACCCATTTTTAAACATTTTATACAAAAATTAAAAACTGAATTTATAAAAAGATTGTTTGTTTTTGAATCATATTCATAACGTGTTACATGCGTCATAAACCATTTAAAATCAGTGAAAAAGGAGCTAATTGCATCAAATTTGCATAAAATGAATACTAAATAAAAAAATCTACAAAAAATTTTAAAAAATTTTATTTAGAATATGATTGAAAATTTATTCATAAATGTTTGAATTGCAGCCGTTTAAAAATGGAAAAAACAACAAATTGTAGAACAAATTAAGAATTTAAACAAATAAAGCGAACAAATATTTTGACAATGTTTGTTTCTAATTCAGAATTGTTTTACCTTTGTCCCGATGATTTTAAAACACTTTTCCAAGTGACCAAACAAGGGTTTTAAAATCAGATTCAAAAATATTTTTTTCACCCTAAACCACAACAAGCCATGATACGAGAAGACAGGGTATTGTTAAATGACCGTTTTGTAAAAGTCTTCCAGATTCTGGAATCCAAAGGCGTTATCGTCAAAAATGATCGCAACGGCAGAGGTGTCGGCGATGTCGCAGAAAAAGTACTCGGAAATAAAAGTTATGGACATATCATTCGGGCTTACTTAGACACTTCTTCCAAAAGAGTGATTGATTATGGTCAAGCTCGTGCATTTTGCCGCGCTTACGGCGTGAGTGAGGAGTTTGTCATTGAGGGTACGGGCAGCCCGTTCGCTACAGACACACCGAATTCCGAGATTTACAATATGTATCTTCACACGGAAAATAAAAACAACGGCAATATTCTCTTCACAACTACCCAAGCTTTTGCAGGTTCTACGGCGGGTTTGGATACTTTTGCCCGCGAAAACAATAATTTCTTCTCTCTTCCTGGCATCACGGGCAATAATTTAGTGGCGTTCCCAATCATGGGCAATTCAATGGAGCCGATTATTTGCAATGGCGATGTGGTTGTCTGCCGCGAAATGGGCAATTTCAATGATATTAAGGAAAATGACATCTATGCAGTGCGTTCTAACGGCTCTGTTTGGGTGAAATATGTGCAAGTGATTAAAACACGCGGTCGGGTGTCGCACTTGAAATTGATGTCTGCGAATTATTTAGAACATGATCCGTTCACGGAGGAAGTGACGGAACATACGCGTTTGTATAAAGTGATTCGTCGTATCAGTCAGTTCTAAAAATAATCATAAAATTTGCAGCAAGTTTGAACTTGCTGCAAATTTTATAATTATTTTTTCTCTCGTTTAATATCCTGCTGTTTTTTTGATGCGATGCCCCGTTGCATGACGACGGGGTGTTTTTGCAAACACATAGATTCATAGGTGACATAGGGTGTTGCAAAACACCCTGCTATGTTACCTATGAACCTATGTGTTAACAAAACTATGAACCTATGTGTTAAAATTAAAAACAATATGCTTTTCGTTCAATCATCGCACCTGCGATTTGACGGCGCATCGCTTTCACATTCACCGCAGGATATTTCGTAAATCGCTTCAAACCCATCAAAAATATTTTCAATAAATCACCTTCCGCAAAACTGGAAAGTGCGTCCGTTGCAAATTTATGAATTTTCGCCGTTCCATCCGCGAAAACGACTTTCAAAATAGCATCATACACCTCTTGACTCAACGCTTTTTCCATCAAACGCAATTTTTCAACCCGCAAAAGCGTCGATTCAATATTAAAAATTTCAATCATCATATCCGCGACGTTCATTAAAATCTCTTGTTCATTTTGCAAATTAATTTTGCCATCCATTTGCATTTTGACCGCGCCACCCGCAACCATCAATATAATTTTTTTAAAATCTTTCAACGCTGCTTTTTCCTCGCCGTACAAACCTGTCGGGCGCGTCATCGAAGGCATCGAAGTCAACTCTTTTTGCACTGCCCAAGCGGGCGTAACAATATCTAATTGTCCTTTCATCGCCTTTTTCAACAACATATCGACTGTCAATAAGCGATTTATCTCATTCGTTCCCTCATAAATCCGATTAATGCGACTGTCGCGATAAGCCCGCGCCGCAGGATATTCCTCGGAATAACCCAAGCCGCCATGCACTTGCAAATTCTCATCCACCACATAATTCAACGCTTCCGAACCCGCTACTTTCAAAATCGAACACTCAATCGCATATTCTTCCGCCGCATCCAAAGTCGCATCTGCATAACTTTTTCCACCTGCTATCAACACTGCAATTTTATCTTGAATCAATTGAGACACACGGTATTGTGAAGATTCTGCAGCAAAATTACGTATAGCCATTTCTGCTAATTTAAATTGAATAGCACCGAAATTAGCAATCGGTTGTTTGAACTGTTGTCTTTCCACCGCGTGTTTGACCGCCAAATCTGCGACTTGTTTAGACCCACCCAAACACAATGCGCCCAATTTGAAGCGACCAATATTCAACACATTGAACGCAATCAAATGTCCTTTTCCAATCTCGCCCAACACGTTTTCAACAGGCACTTTGACATTTTCAAAGAAAACTTGTCGCGTCGGCGAGCTTTTGATACCTAATTTATCTTCTTCCGCGCCCAGAGTCAATCCTTCGGCATCCCGATTCACAATAAAACCTGTAAATTTCGTACCTCCGATTTTTGCAAAAACAATGAAAATATCCGCAAAACCAGCACTTGAAATCCACATTTTTTGTCCATTCAATACATAATGTGTCCCGTCCGCACTCAAATCCGCCCGTGTTTTTGCCGCAAGTGCATCCGAACCAGAACCCGGTTCCGTCAAACAGTAACAGGCTTTCAACGTACCCGCCGTCAAAGCAGGCAAATATTGTTGTTTTTGCGCCTCCGTACCGTAATACAAAATTGGCAACATACCAATCCCCGTTTGCACCGCAAAGGAAACCGTGAAACCACCCGCAGGACCGAGCGCGTCGCAAATCAAGGTATTCGTGTTCGTATCCATGCCCGAACCCCCATATTCTTCAGGAATATGCGTTCCGAGCAAGCCCAAACTACCCATTTTTTCAAGCAATGCAACATTATGATTGCCTTTTTGCTTTTCGAGGTCATTGCGGAGCGGCTCAATTTCGTTGTGCACAAAATCCAAAACCGTTTGCTTAACCATCAACTGGTCTTCGGTCAATTGTTCGGGGATGAAAGTTTCGGCTGCAACGCTGTCTTGTATAATAAACGCACCACCTTTTAAAACACTGTGATTAGTACTTTCGCTCATCGTATTGAAAATGAATGATTTATGAAATTTTATTTTAGCGAATATTCGCTATATTAATAAGAGAACGTTTGAGGATAGGAAAAAGTTTGCTAAAAAGGAAGTTTTTTTTAGAATTTTTACATTTTTTTTTCCACAATGTGTGGATAACTTTTAGTTTTAAAACGATAGAATTCTCGTAATTTTGGTTCTCAATTCCAACGTAAAAATACTATTTGA
Source organism: Bacteroidota bacterium (assembly GCA_039795795.1). Lineage (GTDB taxonomy): Bacteria > Bacteroidota > Bacteroidia > Chitinophagales > Saprospiraceae > JAAFJT01. The sequence continues at coordinate 6,845 of JBDKKX010000071.1, forward strand.
ATTAAAAATATTTCTATGAGTACAGCAGAACAATTAGACGCGCTATATGAATTGGCGTTATACAACCCCAAAAATTTGCATCAAATCGTGGATTTGGGCGTTATTGACGAAACGGTGGGTTCGTTTATCTGGCATGCTACGGGTATAGATGTTCACAATTTTTTGATTTCGATTGATAATTATAGCATCATCCACACGTTGCAACGGCATGGAAATCCTGTGAAAGAAGCTGCAAAAGGACAATTAGCGGTTCAAAAACATCATTTTCAAGAAGTTTTATCCGTGATTTTGGAGGCGGACAGCGTTAAATACGATGTTCGGCGCGGAAAAGAAGCATTGATTTTTGAAAAAAAGAAAGATCCTTTGTATTTTGTAGTGAAGGAATTACGGCAGGTGGTGAAAAAAGGGAAACAAAATCGGTTGATGTTACAAACTTTTTATATCAAAAAGAAAAGTGCTGAACCGTAAAAGTTCAGCACTTTTTTTTTAAACCGACGCTGGATATCCTTATAGACGAAGTTCCCCGCTCAAACGCCCAAACACGGATCGGCTTGACGGAGCAAAAGTACAGTCCTTTTTAAGAAAAAACAAATATTTTAAAATAAAATTTTGTTTCTAATACAAATTTTGATTTTATTGGATTGCCGAAAATCGTTCCATTCGCGTCAAAAAGGTTATTTTTGCGCATTCTAAACGGTTTACAGGATGAATCCAAAAATAAAACAAGTTAGTTTACTCCTTTTCAGCGTCGTTTTCGCGCTCAGTTCCTACAAAATGCGGCATTTACCCCTTTGGGGTTGGTGGACGTTTGCATGGTCAATGTCGTTGTGGGCAACCCTCGTATTGCTTTTTGAAAAACGGTATCAATCCAAATGGCTGCTGTATTCCACCATTTCGGGCGTGTTTTTGGCAATAGGTTTCCCGCCTTCGCCCTTGACACCTTTTATGTTTGCGGGATTTTTGCCTTTGTTAATCCTTGAAAATGAATGGATTATATTGGATAATCCAAAACGAGGCATTTTTAAATACGCATTGAATGCGTTTATGATTTGGAATATTGGGGCAACTTGGTGGGTACCAAATGCTGGTTTTGTGGGCGGACTCTTGGCGAATTATTTAAATGCGTTGTTTATGGCAACGGTTTTCTGGGCGTTTTGCAAAACCGATGGTGTCTTACAAAAATTAGCTTTTTTACAACCCTTTCATAAAAAGGTATTAAAATATTTAGCATTCATAAGTTATTGGATGTCCTTTGAATACCTGCATTTAAATTGGGAATTATCTTGGTCTTGGTTGAATTTAGGAAATGCGTTTGCACAATATCCGATGTGGGTTCAATGGTATGAATACACAGGTATTTTTGGCGGCAGTTTGTGGATTTTGTTAGCGAATATTTGGATTTTTGAGATTTATTCCAATCATAAAAATATTCAACGACCTCAATTGTATTTGAAATTGTCGTGGATTATTTTGCCTATTTTGATTTCTGGCATACGATATTTTAATTATGATTTAAATTCAAAACAAAAATTGGTTAATATTGTTTCCGTACATCCTAATTTTGAACCTTTTTCGGAAAAATTCAATATGTCATCGGAACAACAAGTGCAGGCATTTGTTCGATTTGCGGCAACGAAAGTGGATTCAACAACGGATTATTTGCTTTTTCCAGAAACCAGTTTTGATTTTGGGAAAATTGATGCTTGGAAAGAACAATTTGCGATTCGGAATTTAAAACTTTATATCAATACATATCCAAAATTACATTTGGTTACAGGCATTAATGCTTTGAAGGTTTTTCCAAAAGGAGATAAACCTGTCGGGGCGATTCGCACTTATAAAACTTTTTCGGATACGATTTTTTACGAAGCGTATAATGCTGTTACTCAAATCACTGCTGGTATAGATTCCATGCCACTCGGGATTAAAAGCAAATTAGTTCCAGGTCCTGAATTATTACCTTATAGACAATTTTTGTTTTTTTTAAATCCTCTTTTTGATAAATTGGGCGGAACAGTGGCTGGATTGGGCACTCAAAAACATCGTTCTGTGTTTTTTAACAAAACACACACGCTTGGAATTGCACCAATTATTTGTTATGAATCCATTTTTGGCGAATATTGTTCTGAATATGTACGGCGCGGCGCGGCAGTTTTGTTTGTTGTGACAAACGATGGCTGGTGGGATGATAGCCCTGGATTTCGGCAACATGCTGCATTTGCTCGGCTTCGGGCGATAGAATTGCGGCGGGATGTGGTGCGGTCGGCGAATATGGGGCAATCTTGTTTCATCAATCAGCGCGGTGACATGTTCCAACAAACGAATTACGGAGAAGGTGGCGCGATAAAAGGGACGGTTTTGCCGAATTCGACGTTGACTTTTTATGCAAAATATGGAGATTTGTTGGCGAAAATGGCGGTTTTTATGACAGGAATATTGATAACAGGTGTGTTGTTTTTTATTATGAAACTTGGAATTAGGATTAAATAGGATTTTTGAGGGATTAAATAGGATTGATTTTTAAGATTGTTAGGATTTCAATCTTAAAAATCAATCCTATTTAATCCCTCAAAAATCCTATTTAATCCTAATTCCAATACCTAAATTAATTTAATCCATAAATTAACACTATATGTATTCGATTTATCATGAACCTCTAACGAATAATTTCCATCAGGATACATCAATTCTAACCGTCGTGTAACATTGACGATGCCAATACCACCACTTTTTCGAGTCGCTTCGCGCATCGGCAATTTTTCTGCCTTACTATTTTCTACAAAAAAATTGATTTCATTATTGTCAATCATAATATGAATAGACACAAAAGATTGATTCACATTATGACTAATGCCATGTTTGAAACAATTTTCAACAAAAGCGATGAAAATCAAAGGCGCAATCATTAAATCGCTCGGATCACCTTCTACTTCTAATCGAATCGCAGTTTTTTTATGGCGCAAACCTTCCAAATCTAAATAATTTCGCATATAATCTAACTCTTTGCGCAAATACACTTTTTTCTCATTACATTCATATAACATGTAACGCATCATTTCAGACAATTTAATCACAATTTCTGGGGCATCATCGGATTTTTTAAGCGTCAGCGCGTATAAACTATTCAATGTATTAAACAAAAAGTGTGGATTAATTTGCGATTTCAAAAAATTTAATTCAGTTTGAATGTTCCGCGTATCCAATTCTTGTTTTTCTTGGAGCTGCCGCGCCCATTCCCGCATGATGTAAAAGATTGTAGAAAAACCTGCTATAATAAAAGAAAATAAATAATATGTATATTGATGTTCGCGGATATAGACTTGCATTTCATGGCTACTGGCGTAATGCAGCATCCGAACAGCCGTGCGAATCGGGCTGATGAGCAATGCAAAACCAATTAAAAAACCTGTATATAGCCACAATTTGTTTTTATTCAGATAATTGGGAATCAAATACCAAGTATTAACCCAATGAATCGTCGCTGTAAAGCAAATAATATTAAAGAATTCGTCGATTAAGTAGAATAAAATACTCTTTCGCCCAGCTTGCACATCCCAATAGGTCAGCAAGAGCCATAAAGTACACCAAAATAAGCCTTCATATAAGACTTGTTTGGACGATAAAAATTTAAATTTTCTAATATTCATTCGCTTTTTTTAAAACAAATTATGATACTATGGATGTACGGATTTAACCTCAGTACGGGACAAAAAAAAGTGTAGAGCGAATTGGAACACGGATGACACAGATTTTACGGATTTACGCGGATTTTTTTTGAATTTATGCTTAAAATTCAGCATAAATTCAAAAAAAATCCGTGTAAATTCGTAAAATCTGTGTCATCCGTGTTCCCATTCGTACCGTAATTTTTTTGTCCCGTACTGAGGTTAAATCTGTACATCCATTTGTATCGTAATTTTCCAAATAGGAAAATAGTATCATAATTTATAAAATATCAATACACTATGATTTTCAATGTTTTACGAATACTCTCCGTTTGAACAGTTGCAAAATATGCCCCTTTCGCCCAATTCGCAACCGAAATTGATTGCAAAATAGCTTCTTTTAAAACGGATTTAAAAATCAATTTCCCCGTCACATCCACAATTTGTAATTGTCCTGTTATGGGTTTATCAAATTGGAGGAATGTCGTTTCTGACGAAGGGTTTGGAAAAACGTTTATTTTTAAATCATTGATATTCAATTCATTCGTGTTGGTACAAAGCAAAGGCTCGACCACTGTGCCGCGATAAGGCAAGGTTGCTTTTGCTGTATCGCGTTGTGCAGAAACGGCAATCGCACCCGATTGATAGGTCAACAAATCCATCAATAAAATATTATCAATCTGCCAACCCGTTCCCGAATGCGCTGTGTCCGTCGCAAACCGAAAACGCAATAAAATATCTTGATTGCGATATTCAGATAAATCAATATATGTAGGTTGATAAGTAGGGCTACTGCCCCAAAATGCTTTGGTTGGCATCTCAAAAGTGCGCGGGTCAATTTTGCCCCGATATGGATTTTGAAACATTTTGTCGCTTAAATCTTGCCAAATTGTACCACCATTCGTCGAAATTTGCACAATACCACCGTCCGTTGCCACTTCTGTACCATATTTGTGCTCGAAACGCAAGACAGGATTTGTACCAAGCACCCGAATCGGTGTAATCAACCGATTCGCCACATCAATCGTTCCCGTCCGTTGTTGATATTCCAATGACCAAGCATTAGAAGCATTTACGCCAACATTTTGTTTGACTTTAAAGCCGTCCGCCGCCGTTCCTTTTAAGATTTCTGCTTGCCAGCGCGCACCGCTCCCCTCAAAACGCTCCTCAAAAAACAAGCCTGAACATTGATTCGATGCACTTAAAGTTTTATACGTTAAAATTAAAGTATCTCCTGAATTAATATTTAAATTATTGAAAATCACAACATTCTTGTTCAAATTGCCGCCAGAATTCGGTACATAAGTCGTTCCACTTGCCAACGTATCATAGACCGTTACGCCCGTTACATTCACGCCTTTGTGGTTAATAAGTTTTAAAGTATAAACAATTTGTTGACCTGCTCGAACCGATTCCGATGCTGTTTTTTCCAATTTCAACGCTTTATTGCAATACGGAAATGGGTCAAAATTTTCTTGTCCATCATTTGTTATCGTCGATTCACCCTGTTTTGCCCGAAAACCCAGACCGCGTCGAGCAAAAACATCCCATATCAAGCATTGATGCGCCCCCGAAAAATCAGCCCTATCTGCCGCCAAAATTGCATCCCGCGCTTCCACAAAGCCCGGATTACAAATTTGCAATTTCATCCCATCCATTACCAAGCGCAAGGCTTTCCCATTCCCAGCATTGACGTTATTCAAGTTCGCATCAAAGCCATACATATCAACCATTTTCCAATATAAATCCCATAACATCGCCGTCCAAACCGTTCCGACCGCATGAATTTCCGAATCCAAAATAATATCATCATACGTTAAAGGATTGATATTCAAATCATTAGAATATGGATATTTTCTAATGCCACTGCCATTTTGACCCTGCCGCGCTACATACGTACCAATGCCCCTGCGTTGCGCAGCGCGGTCTGTGGCTTTTGCTGTCACCGCCAGCCCCAAAAAATCACTCCAACCTTCACTCGGCATCTCGCCAACCCCCTGCATACAACCAAAAGTGGGTCCCGTCAACCGATTAGAAACCCCATGCATAAATTCATGCGCAATAATCCCATTGTCAAAATCAGAATCATATAATTTCGGTTCTGTCTGCGGCAACTTCGATTGCAATGTCACATTTAAGCCATTTCCGACACTATTTCGGAGGCGGTCACAATCCCTTTTTTTCAACATCACCGTCGGAATCGTCACTTGACTGCCGAAATTACCCGTTGCCATTTGAGTCACCGCGTCATCATAGTTACAAACCACACAGCCAATCGCACCCCGTTCCTGCGCATTCAAAGCCTTTTTGCCGAATTCACACGTCCCGCGCTCAAAAAAAACAATTTTGCCTAATATATTGTTAATCAATGTATTACATCCTAAATTTGGACTTAATGAACCATCATTTGCCCAAATTGTCGCACCAGAAATCGGCGTATTGCCAATCGTTGCTCCAAAATTAGCAAGCCCCGTTTCAAAAGAACCCAGCAAATTTGCAGGCGTTGTTACATGTAGCAACGTATCCTGCGTGCGCGTCCAAACGAACATGGACATCAATCCATTATCGCCGTCAGGCGCGGGCACGAAAAACGCATTATTCGCCGCCCCAGTCAATCGCCCAGAAAGCGCACGCGCCTTGATAAAATCCTCCCCCGTACCCAGATTCGAATAGTTTTTATCTTGAAAATTGCCCGCTTGCTCGTCAAAACCATATTTATAAGTAATATCATGCAAGCGATTGATTTGATAAAAAAGATTAATAACACCCGCATCTCGGTTCGGAACAGGCTCTAACTTAGAGTCAAAAGGCGCGTCAAAAACCAAATTGGCTCCTCCATTGGGTTCAGGTGCAGAAATACTATCTATACCTGCCTCATCTGCATACGAATGTACATTATTGCCTTTTGTAATTTGAAAATCCGCACCCGTAATACCATTGTTATCATGCCAACCAAAAGGCGATGCTGTCGCATCCGCAGGATTCACTTCCAACGTGCGATTCCCATTCAAAGGACTCTCCATCGGCAACGCAAACACCCGATAAGAACCCGTATTTACCCTTTTTTGTTGAAAAATAAGCGCGTCCACAGGTTCATTTTTCAACCTATTTTGTGGACAATCCTCTTCTTTTTGCGGTGCTTGAGCCGACTCAAATTGACAATAAATCGTTTGATTGGCTTGATTTAAAACATTTCCATCCGTTGCGTCCACCTCAAATGCCCAACGGTCTTGCTGCCCGCGCTTCATACACGTCACTTGCCAAACCAACCGAATGACCGATTTTGATTGCTTTTCCGCTTGAAAAAATTGCAATTTAACTTGGACATCTTCCTGCCAAACAGCTGATTTTTCAAACACAAAAGATTGATTATCAATTTGTTTCTTCTTTTTTAAAACAGCCGTTTGCGAAATACCCAATTTTTTTGCAGCCCTTTGAATCGCCGATTCCGCAGTCAAAACAGGTTTTGTAACATTGACTTTTGTGACCAAATCGGGGACAAAACGGTTGCCCGATGACAATATTTCGCCAGACGGCAAAATATTAATGTTTAAAACACCGCCCAATAACTCAATCCCTTCAACCGTTTGAATCCAAACAAAATGTTGAACACCATTTGCTTCCGTGCGATATTGGCGCACCAATTTAGCCTCGTGCAAATCCCGGTCGGTTAAATTAAAAACAGCTTGTTGCTTTTGAAGCGATGGATGAATAAAAGAATTTAAAAGCGGTGCAACTGGCTGTTGCCCCAATAAAATATCGTTTTTAAAGCCAAAAAACAATAGGAAAAATAGGAATAGTGTGGTTTTGTAATGAAACATCGAAAAGCGATTTTTACAGATTATAAATAAACAGGATGTAAATAAAAAAACAGGGCACCGAATCCATATAGGAACGACACCCTGTATAACCCCAAAAAACCAAATGAAAACAATCTTTATGTAAAAATCCTTTTTTAGAAGGATTGATAAAATGCTAACTTATTTATTTAAAAAGGATTAAGTAGTAAAAATACATTAATATAATAAAATGATTTCTTTTATTTTCATACTTGAACCACTTTCTGAACTGTTACAACATTTTGACGCATTCATTTTAGGAAGTCACAATTTTCAAAAAAAAAATATTTTTTTGCTTTTGAAATGC
>JBDKKX010000072.1:0-14546 GCA_039795795.1 Bacteroidota bacterium
AGTGTTTCGCAATTTCAAAATCTCTCTGCCATTCATTTTTCGTTTTGCCGCCCGTCACGTACATAGATTCCATTCTTAACCGACTTTTTTGAATGGTTTGATGTAATTTATCCAAACCCCAAGGCGAAAGACTCATAATCATAGAATCTTTCAATGCTTTTCCAGCCCTTCCGAAAGAATAGCCTTCGATAAAAGTTGTCCCTGTGCTTTTTACGTAAGCCAATTGTTCTTCGAGGGAAAACGGAAAAAAGGTGAATAAAGCAATACCCAATTTCCAATTCGGTGTCCCTTCAAAACCCGCTGCTTTTTTTAAATCCGATGGGTAATCCACAATATTTTCAATCGTAATATCCTTATAAAAAATTTCTGCCCCTTCGGATTGTAATTGAATTTTCCCTTTTGTTAAAGGAATAATAGAATAGTCTGGTTTTTGAATCGCAGCATTTTGAAAAGCATTGACGACATGACCATTCACCACGTAAATCGCAGAACTCCCAATCGTGTATAAATCCAGCGTTGTCCATTGATTCACAGGGCTTTCAAAATTTTCCGCTTTATTGACCCAATCCAATTTATTCACCCCGCCTTTTATCGTCAAAGGCGCATTTAGATTCCAATTTTGTTTTTCATCTGCTCTTACATCTGCTATGGGGCGAGTGCTAAAATTTTTATTGGGTACTAAAAAAATATCGCCACTGGCTCCTTCTGCGATTTGAAATTCCATGCCCATCATAAAAACAGACCAAAAAGCATCTTCAATAGATTCTGCAAGATGAAACATGATGCCAGAATCTTTAAAAAGATCCAATCGTGGAGCCCATTTTTTAGTGCCCCATTTGTATTTTAATTGCAGATGATAATTTTCATATTGGATTTTTGTAGTTAATCCTCCATAAATTTCACCTGAAACATGCAAAACTTTTTCGCCGTTTAGGTTTTCCATTTTAAAAACCCCTTTTACATCCTTTAAACCCATTGGTACGCCATACATGCCATCGCCTGTAATCGTTCCTGCGGGCAAACCTGTGACGCTTGTGTGCGGATTTCCTATCCATTTTTCCCAGTAGGTGAACTTATCGTCCAAAAGCTGGATGGTTTTATTCCCTTTTTGAGCTAAAAGGCTCATAGAACAGCATAAATAAATAATTAATAAGCCGTTTTTTTTTAAATACATTCTTTCCATACATTTTACAGTTAAAATTAAACCCAAAAGTTGTAAATAAATAGTGAAAAGGGTGTATGACAAATTTGTAAAATTTGTCATACTTAATGAAAAATATTTTATTTCCGCAAATTCATATTTTTATTGCAATTGTTTTTTTAAAAAATCAATAACCTTCTTTCTAATCTCCTCTACATCGTACATCACACCAAAATGAGGTGCATCTTTGACTATGATTAATTCGTTTTGAACCCCTACCGAATGCAACCACGAAGCTAATAATTTCGATTGTTTGTTGGAAACAATATCGTCTTTTTCGCCATGAATTATCAAAAAAGGAGGGTCATTTTTATCCACATACGTCACAGGACTGGCGATTTTCGCCAAATCGGGTCTGTCTAACGGTGCAGCACCGATTAAAATACCTTCAGGAGACTTCGCATCATCGCTTTTGGGCAATAAAACTAATTCCGACGGTCCGTAAAAATCAACGACTGCCTTAATTTTAAAAGATTTATTCGCATGAGGCATGTAAAAATTAGCCACTTTATTATTGTGCGATAAGCCTAGCAAAGATGCCAAATGTCCGCCCGCCGACCAACCTAATAAAGCAAATTGCTTTTTATCTAAACCATATTTATCCGCATTGTCATAAAGAAACGAAACCGCTTGATTACAATCTTGAATTTGCGCAGGAAAAACCGCTTGTGTACTGAAACGGTAATCAATCGAAGCCAACGCAAAACCTTGATGCACTAATTCCACAATCGTTTCCTTCATATAACCTAAATCTGCATATTTATCATTCACTAACCAGCCGCCGCCATGTACTAAAATGACTAACGGCAATTTCCCTTTTGCATGGGCAGGCAAGTAAATATCCAATAAATGTTTTTGTAATGTGTCTTGATTATAAGGAATGTTACTGTGTATAATCGTTCCTTGGGGGAATACGTTGACGAAAGGATTGGGCTTTTGTCCGTAAGTATATAAGGGACAAACTAAGGTTAAAATCGCAATTAATAGAGGATAAAATTTCATTTGTTGCTTGAATTGGTTAATAAAAACGAGAGTTCAAAGATGAAAGATTGATTTACAACAACTTACGCAGGTTTTCCCGCAGATTTTTGCAGCATCCCTAAAAACCTGCGAAAATCTGCGAGAAAACCCGCGTTCGTAAGCACAGCACTATCGAATTCACGTTAATAAAGTAAGAAAAGATTTCGGAATTCCATAAAACGCTAATAATCCGTATTTTATGGAATTCCGAAATTACATTTAAAATTTATATCGAACGGTCAAAAAATAAGCTCTCGGAGGCAAACTCAACGTCGAATAAACGGCAGTTGGATTCGCAGCTAACATAGCTTTGGTAAAACCTTGTCTATCCAAAGCCGCAGGGAATCCCCCTGGCGCAGACCAACCCATAATCCCATCTTGGTTGAAAATATTGTTAATATTCGCCTGCACTTGCCAATTTTTGTCCACATTGTAGCCCAAATTCAAATTCGTCTGGTTGTACGCAGGCAAATAAAACGCATTTGCTACATTCGCTGCCCGTGAACCCATGTAAGAAATATCTAACGACGTATAAAATTTACCTGTATTATAAGCAGGTGAAATTCTCAAAATCACCCTTGCATTATTATCGGTTTCGTTGCCCGAATACGAAGTCGTTGTATCGTCCGCACGACCATTGTTTCTCAACAACCAAGTTTTAAACTCCGTCGCAACCGAAGATTGGAACGTTGCTACTGCGCGAATACTAAACTCTTTCGTAAAAGCATGTTGTGCTTCCACTTCAATTCCTTTTGTTGTATATTTATTGTACAAAACGGGAGTACTATATGCTGTAGAAAGGTCAGCCGTTTCTGTACCCGTAACTTGTTGTGGCACATTGCTTAACACACTATAAAAAGGTGTAATAAATAAATTTGTATTACCCGTTTTTACCTTATAACCAATTTCAAACTGTTGCACTGTTTGCGCAAGCGGTTTTAAATTCGTTGCATCAAATTTGGTGTTGATAGACAAGAAGATATCCAAATCAGGAGCCTTATTGCCTTGTGAATAACGGGCATAAACCGCTTGATTCTCCGCAAGCAAGTAATTTAACCCCGCAGAAAAGGAAAACGTATTCACTTTTTTATCCGAATAAGTGTAAATATTGGCTGGGAGGATTTCACCGCCATCATTATCATACAGGGTCAAAAGATTTTTATCCGTTCCACCCAATGTATCCGCTTTGGTAGTTGCAATCTTATTTTCGCCCTTGTAAGTAACAGATTCATAACGAACGCCCCAATCAAAGTTTAATTTAGGATTGATTGCCCAATTGTGTCCAAAAAAAAGCGCGAATTGACCTTGATTTGCCGTTTGAATATTGACCGCCGCACTTCTGTTGCTTCCGCCAGCAACACCATTTGCATTACTGACTTGATACGTTTTACCGTCAAATGCACCTACAAAAGAAATATTCGTTAACGACGGTTGCGGAGAAGTCAATTGTGTATAAGCAACGCCTACACCTGTTGAAAACAATCTATCTAATTGAGAATTCGCATAAAACAAACCACCTGTAAAGCTCATATTATCCATTTTTTTGGTAACAGTGACTTGGCTAATGGATTCTTTCATGTTATTCTCCGTGAAAAACAACGGATTAAACAAAACTGAATTTTTCTGAATATCCGCGCCCGGAAAATTGCTTTCCTTCACGCTGAAAGCAAAGGGAAACCAAGGTGTAGCTGGGTTAAAATCTTGACCAATTTTACCAACGACTTTGCCTGTCGCTTTATCGGCAAAGGTATAAGTCCCAAATTTACCCAGATTTCCAGAGATAGCATAAAATAAAAAATTATCTGTCGCAAAAGGATAGGCAACTGCGGTCGTATTCCAAATCGCTGATTTATTAGAATAACGCGTTTTCGCATCCAAAGACCAGCCATCTCCTAACTTATGTTCCCAATTAATGCCAATAGATTGGTCGGTAGAATGAATTTTATCGCGGGAATCATACTGTTTTTTTTCACCCGTTTGATTCACCGTGAAAGATTCTTGAACCGAAGGAATCAAAACCGACGTTTGTTGATTAATGCTCGCAGGTAATTTCGGGTCTGTAAAACCAATCGTCGGCAAAAATTCAAACCATGCGTTTTTATCGTTCAAATATTTGACATATAATTTTACACTACCGCCATCGTAAGTTTTCACCAAATTCCCTTTTAATTGACCACCATTATTCATCGGATAGCCCGGATACCGCGCACCGTCCGACTGCCGATAAAAGCCGCCCACATTGTAAGTCAATGATTTATCGTCATTTAAAGGACCGCCAATGTTCATATCAAGGCGATAATAAGGATTCCTGCCATCGCCTTCCAAACCAAATTTAGAAACCACTTCTCCTGCAAATTTATCGCCGCCCGTTTTGGAAACATAATTAAAAATCCCACCAGGCGCGTTATTCCCCAAAATCGAAGCCGTACCCCCGCGAACCGCTTCCAATTTGCCCAAAGTCGCATCCGTGCGCAAGAAATAATCGGGTCCATAATTGCCAAAAGTGGCATTTGTCACAGGCAAACCATCTTCTTGCATCGAAACGTAATAATAACCCGAAGCACCATCATTCGAGCCGACCGATACGCCGCGAGAATAAACCGTATTCCGAATCTCGCCCAAAGACGAATTCACAAATACACCAGGAATGTTTTTCAACAAGTCTGCTGCACTCCCAATTGCAATTTGTTCAATTTGTTTGGAATTGAGCGTTGAAATGGCTACAGAAGATTGCATCCGCGTCCGCTTGTCGAATACCCCTGTCACCACCACTTCTTCTAAAGAAGAACTTTCTTCTAAAACAATCGTAATATTTGTACCTTCCGCAGCCACTTCTCGCGTTTGATGCCCGATGAAAGAAGCGACCAAAGTACTGCCTTTGGCAACATTTTCTATGGCAAATGCTCCATCTCCATTGGTAATTGCGCCATTTGTCGTGCCTTTCACCAAAACGGATGCTCCAATTAAAGGTTCTCCATTTTTAGAATTCACTTTTCCAGCAACACGTTGAGCCGTGATAAAACTGCTACACAAAAGCAAAAACGTACATATCGGTAGCATTTTTTGCCAAAAGCGGAATTGTTGTTTCGTTTTTTTCATAAATTGAGAAAATATTGAGTTAAAAATAAAATTAAAATAAACGCTCCATGACTTAGCATTATAAAAATAATATGTATTTTTTGACAAAATAAAGGTCATATCATAAAAACGATACTATCGTTGTTACATTCATTTTATAAAATATAAAATTTGTTTTAAACTGAAATACAAACTATAATTTCTAAAAGAATACACAATGTTAGATATAGTTTGGAATTTGAACCTTACACTTTTTGATAAAAAAAATGCACTTTTTGATAAGACCTTAAAATAAGCCGATTTGGGTTTCCTACGGAATGACAAAAACCTTGTCATTCCGTAGGAAACTCAAATTGACAATCGTTAAAGTATTTTATTTGGCATAAAGTGTTTTTATTAATATATTAATTTATAAGTTGGAATATTTTTTGCGCCACTAACTAAAAATACCTTAATTTTGCCCTCTAAACTTAAAAGTAATGATAAGAATACCTTATGGACTCGCGGATTACAACGAGTTACGATTAGATAAATGTTTTTACTTCGATAGAACGAATTATATCGAACTATTAGAAACTACTGCACCTCGTTATGCGATGTTTCTGCGTCCACGCCGTTTTGGGAAATCGTTGCTTATCAGTCTGTTACAACATTATTATGATGTCCAGAAAGCCAATGATTTCCAAATGTTATTTGGAGATTTGCATGTCGGACGACATCCAACTCGATTGGCAAATCAATTTATGATCTTGCGTTTTGATTTCAGTGGCATTGAAACCAATGATTTGAAACACACTCAAGAATCCTTTTTGGTGAAAGTCAAAGATGGTTTTCAATATTTTATGAGCACGTATCCCGAGGCTTTTACAGAGGAACAGCAAAAGTCTATTTTGAAGCAAACCTTAGCCTCCAGCGTCGCAGTGGAATTTTTTGCTTGTTACTACAAAAATAAGATTCGCCCTTCGATATATATGCTCATTGATGAATATGACCAATTTACAAACGAATTATTAGCCTTCCATTTTCAAGATTTTCAAGAGATTGTTTCTAAAAACGGCTATGTTCGCAAATTTTATGAGGTCTTGAAAGAGGCAGCCATGAAAGGATATATTGGTCGAATTTTTATGACAGGCGTTGCGCCTGTGACGGTGGATAGTATGACGAGTGGTTTTAATATTATCACCGATATTTCGCCCCACCCTGTTTTTCACAATCTAATGGGTTTCACCGAACCCGAAGTTGCCCATTTACTTCGGCAAATAGACATTTCGGAGGCACAACTGCCTCAAATATTGGACGATTTACGTGCATGGTATGACGGTTATCGTTTCAATTTAGAGGCTTCTCAACATCTCTATAATCCCGAAATGGTCTTATATTTTGCAACTTACTATCAAGGCGTGCGAAAATATCCCAACAAAATGTTAACCGCTAATGTCGCTACGGATTATTTAAAAATTGCAAATATTTTTCGGATTGGCGGGAATGAAGCCGTTGCTTTGTCCCAATTAAATTATTTCTTAGAAACGGGCGAAATCAATAGTTATTTGACGGAACGATTTAATGTTCAATTAGGATTTGGAATTACGGATGTTTGGAGTATGCTTTTTTATTCGGGTTTGACGACTATCAAAGCGGTGTCGGGGAATGATTGGACGTTCCAAATGCCGAATTATGTCATTAAAAAATTATATTATGATTATTTTGTCGTGTTGCAATTGGGGTCGGATTACAATTTATTATCGCATCTCATCCGCGATTCCATCCGAAAGTTAGTGCATCAAGGCGAAATAGAAGATTTTGCGAAATATGTCGAACAAGCATTGGGAAAAGCGCATTCCAACCGCGATAATTACGGTTATAATGAAAAACATTTGAAAACGTTGGTTGCAGGATTATTATTTCCGTATGAAAGTTACTGGATTCGCAGCGAAATGGAAGTGGAAAAAAGATATATTGATATTTTTTTAGAACGCATCCCACAAGTGGCGATTAAACATGAGATTTTAATCGAATTGAAATACATCAAAAAAGAAAATGCTGACAAATGGCTCGACAAAGATGGTAAAATGGTAGATCCACCTACCAAGAAAATTACCAAAACGCGAAAAAAACAAATCATTTCGCCCTCCGTGCCGAAACCAATCCCTGTAAAATCTTTGTTAGAGGATGTCTGTGAGAAAGGTGCGGTTCAATTAGCAGAATATATGCAGTTATCTCGGTTTCAACGCCCGAATTTATTAGGATTTTGTTTGGTGTATGTCGGCAATGAGTGTAAGAAAATATTAACTTATCCCAACTGGTTTCCTACGGAATGACAAAAGAAACCTTGTCATTCCGTAGGAAACCGAAATCAAGATTATGAACTTATATTTTTATTTTTTGTATAAATTTTTAGGATTTTTTCCATAAAATTACTGCATTTTTCTATAAAATGAATAAAGATTTAAAATACCGAAAATATTTTAATGAAAATCAACTGCAAACCTTAGCCGAATCCGAACCCAATTGGGGCGTGAATATCATCACGGTTGGGCATTCTGTCCACACGCCGCACACGCGGTATCCCGATTCTAAACATCCACAATCTCATTATTTCAATTGGGAACAAGGGCGGCGTTTGCAGGAATATCAAATGGTGTATATTGCGAATGGGAAAGGTATTTTTGAAATGGAAAATACAGAACCGTTTCAAGTTTCGGCGGGTACGCTGTTATTATTGTTTCCCAAGGTTTGGCATCGGTATCGTCCGTTGGAAACGACGGGTTGGGAAGAATTTTGGGTTGGGTTTAATGGGCATTATGCAGAATATTTGATGCGGCAAGACTGTTTTAATCCGCAAAAACCGTTATTGAACATCGGTTTTAATGCCGAATTCCTTCATATTTTCATTCGATTGATTGATACGGTTAAATATGAAGGCGTTGCATTTACTCAAATTTCGTCTTGTTTGGTGATACAATTATTGGGCTTGGTGTATGCGTCCGCCTTGTTGTCGGACAAATCCAGTACGCGACACGATGCTGTCATCCGCGCTGTGCGTTACAAAATCCATCAGCAATGGGCAGAAAATTTAGAAATGGAAAAATTGGCGCAGGAACAGAATATGAGTTATGCGTTATTTCGGAAAATTTTTAAAGAAATGCTGGGTGTTTCGCCAGGGCAATATCATTTGAACCTTAAAATTGAAAAAACAGCTCAAATGTTGCGTGAAACGAATTATTCCATTGCTAAAATTGCAGAAAGTGCTGGTTTTGAATCCGAATTTTATTTTTCGCGCCTTTTCAAACAAAAAATGGGTTTGCCGCCGAGTGAATATAGGCGACAATAGTATTTTTCATGCTTTTTGCTATTTTTGCGTCCAATAAAATTAATGTTATCCATGATAGATATTCAATTATTACATACGCCGTTGCAAACGGAAACTTGTATTGCCCATGTCGAAAGTGTGGACGCGGGTGGACTTACCGTTTTCATCGGCACTGTTCGCCGCAAAACACAACAAAAAACAGTAGTTCGCCTTGAATTTGAAGGTTATGAACCGATGGCAATTGCGGAAATGCGCAAAATTGCGGAAACTACCGTTCAAAAATTTGGTACGATTCGTTTTTCAATGCATCATCGAGTTGGGATTTTGTATCCGGGCGAGATTGCGGTTGTGATTGCGGTATCGACGGCGCATCGGGCGGCAGCGTTTGATGCTTGCCGTTATGCGATTGATACGTTGAAAGAAACGGTTCCGATTTGGAAAAAAGAAGTTTTTGAAGATGGCTCTGTGTGGGTGGCGGCGCATCCGTAGGAGCGGTTTTGAATTAGGATGCACAGGATAGCAAAGGATTGAAAGGATAAATGATTGAAAATAAATCATTTATCCTTTCAATCCTTTGCTATCCTGTGCATCCTAATTCAAAAACGGATAGGAATTAAATAACAATATTTATCATTCGACCCGCAACGATAATCACTTTTTTTATGGCACTGCCTTCCGTCCATTTTTTCACGATTTCTAAGTCCCGAACCAGCGGCTCCATCTCTTTGGGCTGCATGCCAACAGGAAAATTCGCTTCACCGCGCTTTTTGCCGTTGATGCTAACAGGATAAATGACGCTATCTTCCTTCAAATGTGCCTCGTCATAAATAGGGAATTTCGCATCAAAAACAGAAGATTTGTTACCCAATTTTTCCCACAATTCTTCCATCGTAAACGGCGCGAAGGGCGCAAGTAAAACCACTAATTCATTTAAAACTTGTTGTTTATGGCTGTTTAATTTTTTTAATTCATTGACGCAAACCATGAATTTACTCACACACGTATTAAATGAAAAACGCTCAATATCTTCCGTAATGCCTTTAATAGCCGTGTGCAAAATCTTTAATTCTGCCTTGGTGGGTGCTGCATCTGTAACCAAATATTTCCCAGTATTGATGTCATAAAATAACGACCAGAATTTGCGCAAAAAACTGGATACACCAGAAATACTCCGCACATCCCAAGGTTTGGATTGCTCAATCGGTCCCAAAAACATCTCGTACATCCGAAAACAATCTGCCCCAAATTCCGCAATCACATCATCGGGATTGATAACATTATAACGAGATTTAGAAATTTTACCCACTTCCGAATGCGTGATTAATTTTACATCTGTTGCGCTTCCTTTGGGCGCAAACTTGCCCAAATGATATACGCCATCCATCGTTTCAAAAATCGCATCCGAATATTCAGGTCGCCACTGACGGAATTTATCAATGCCTGCAAGATTCAAATGAGAATCCGCTGCACCATAATCGGTTACATAACTAATTAAAACATAGAGTTTTATGTAATTATTCAAATCTGCATTTGAAGCAGCCAATACTTTTGAATCAAAGATATGATGATAGCCATTCGTTTTCTCCTTTTTCAAATAAATGCTTTCAATCACGCCTTGAAGCATGCCTTGATTAATCAATTTTTGAAAAGGTTCTGTCGTCGGCACAAAATCTATATCGTGCAAAAACTTATGCCAAAATCTTGCATATAACAAATGACTTACAGCATGTTCCGTACCACCGACGTACAAATCTACATTTTGCCAATATTGAATCGCTTGTTTATCCGCCAATGATTTATCATTATTCGCATCCATGTAACGCAAATAATACCAGCTCGAACCCGCGACCGCAGGCATTGTATCGGTTTCTCGCGTGTAACCATTGGGCAAATTGACCCAATCCGTGCATTTGGACAACGGCGATTTAGCATCAGATGATGGTTTAAAATCATCTGTATTCGGCAGAACGACAGGCAATTCCGATGCTTTTACAGGATAAGTTATGCCTTCTTTATCATACATAAACGGAAAAGGCTCTCCCCAATATCGCTGACGGCTAAAATTGGCATCCCGCAATTTATAATTCACGCGCCGCTTGCCAATTTTCAATGCTTCTATCCGCGTAAACATGGTTTGAATCGCATTGGGCACTTCCATTCCATTCAAAAAATCGGAATTAATGATAACGCCGACCTTATCATGCAACGTCGCGCCCGGATATTTGGATTTATCCACGACATCAATAATCGGCAAATGGAATTTTTCCGCAAAGGCTTTATCGCGGTCGTCGTCGCTTGGAACCGCCATAATTGCGCCCGTCCCATAATCTTTCAACACATATTCGCTAATCCAAATCGGAATTTTAGTTTTTGTAAACGGATTCACCGCATACGCACCCGTAAACGCACCCGTAACGCGCTTATCCGCCATCCGTTCCACCTCCGATTTGGATTGAACATATTTCAAATAGTCATCAATTTCTTTTTGATGCGCATGCGTCGTAATTTCAGCCACTAATTTGTGTTCAGGTGCTAAAACCATGAAAGTTGCGCCAAAAATCGTATCAGGACGGGTCGTAAACACCTCAATACTGTCTTTTCGACGATGCAAATGGAAAAATAATTGCGCGCCTTCACTCTTTCCAATCCAATTGCGTTGCATGGTTTTAAGCGATTCCGTCCAATCAATCGTATCCAAATCGTTCAAAAGCCGCTCGCCATACGCCGTCGTGCGCAACGACCATTGCAACATCGACCGTTTTTCCACAGGATGTCCCCCTCGTTCCGACAAGCCATCTTTGATTTCATCATTTGCCAAAACCGTCCCCAATGCCGCACACCAATTCACGGAAATCGGACGGCGATAAATCAGCCGATAGTGCATTAAAATGCCTTCTTTTTCTGCATGGGAATAATTTTTCCACGCTTCTGCCGTAAATTTCTTTTCGTAACCGCCTGCGGCACGAATATTTTGATTTCCAGCTTGTTCAAATGCTTGTTCTAAATGCTTGATTGGTAATGCTTTATCTGCATCACGGTCGTAATAATGTTCAAACATTTGCACAATCGCCCATTGCGTCCAACGATAATAAGACGGGTCAGAAGTTTGCACTTCGCGCTCCCAATCATAACAAAATCCAATATTCGCAAATTGCTCTTTATACCGTTTAATATTATTGGCAGTCGAAATCGCGGGATGAATGCCTGTGTCCAAAGCGTATTGTTCCGCAGGCAAGCCAAACGAATCAAATCCCATCGGATGCAGTACATTAAAGCCCTTCAATCGTTTATATCTGGAAAAAATATCCGATGCGATGTATCCAAGCGGATGTCCGACGTGCAGACCCGCACCAGAAGGGTAGGGGAACATGTCTAAAACATAAAATTTGGGCTTATCCGACTGGTTTGGGACGCGATAAGTATGATGTTCCGCCCAATACCGCTTCCATTTTTGCTCAATTTCATGAAAATTATACTCCATAAGCTGTGTGGTATGCGTTAAAAAATCTGCAAAAGTAGGTTATTTGCTATTGACAATCCATATTTTAATAAATTTTTATTTTTTTAATAAAAGACAATTGTTATACCAAAACGATACCACAGACTTACTCAATGGTTGAAATTACTTATAAAGGCGTGTCTCCAAAATAAATTTGAATTTTCTCAAAATGGAGATAATCGTTAATAAATCGGCTTTGTGAATGACATTAAATGGTTTCGACGCACAATAATCTTTACCATTCATGATGACAAATTGCCAATTATAACCGATAATCTCAATCCCATAAATCGGATTACCATCATTATTTTTAACTTGGGCAATTAAAAACGCTTCTAAGAGTTGAGCCATTGGCTCACCACTTGGATTCAAAAAGGGTTTATATTCCTGAAAATGAAAGTAAGGGGTTTCAAAAACGTTTAAAAGCCCTTTTGCAAACATGAAATCGGATTTTACCGTTAGGAAAATGCCTTCAACAGTGGCAGAAATCGTTTTATCGAAATAGCCAACGACTTTATCATCATCGTTTAAGTGACCCAACTCTAAAACGGGACCAATAAATTTAACTTTCAAATCTTCTTCGCTCCAACCTGTGATACTTTTTTGAGCTTTTAACAACAATTTATCAAAATTGTACTGTTCGCCTGCGTCCAAAATGGGCATTTGTACATCTAACCATTCGTCCATTAAAGGCGTTTGATACGTTACAATTCGATTGAGTTTAAAGGCTTTTATCAATTCGGCTTCGCGCCAAGCCTTACCAGCATTCGGATTACCCTGATTTTTAACTATTTTTGCCATGATTTTAAGCTGAATTTTTTTTACGTGAAATGAATCTTATTTCTTTTCAAGCAAGTTTAGCAAGCGATTGATTTGGCTGCGAAGGTCTTTATTTTCTTCTTGGAGATGTGTTATCAACATTTTAAAGCCTTCATCATTTTGAATGATGGCGAGTGCGTGATTGTTCTGATTATGATTATGGTTATGACTATAACTTATATTAAAAATTTTATTCTCATCAAAACCTAACACTTGTAGTAAATCCATTTCTAAAATTTTGGCAATATCTTCTAACCGATTCACCGTAATTTCCACTTCGTCGCGTTCCAATCTCCCATAACCATTCAGACTTATATTAAGCGATTGTGCCATATACTCTTGCGTATAGTTTTTCAACTCTCTAATTTTTTTGATTTTATTGCCGATTTTCATATGGGTTAAATTACCACTCATAAGGTGTAATGTACAACTTTTGGAACGGGTGAAACAAATTAATTTTGTTCGAATGCTTTTCTCACACAAAGTTAGGGCTTATTACTCAAACTAAAACCATTTACCGATGCTTTTTTTATAAAAAGCACTAAAAAAATGTCATAAAACAAATGGTTTGACGATATGTAAGTGAGGCATTCTGCCCAATGATTAACTAACTCAAATTTTCTTTCATGAAATTTTCTCTTATTAAACCTTTCTTTATGAAAAACAATAGTTTTACCTGTTTTTCGCTCCAACTCTGTTGGCTATTTTTGTGTGCGTGTTTGCCCTTGGCAAGTAAGGCACAAACAGAGTCTTGGGTCAATTATTATCACGCTCCAACAGTCAATGGTATTGCCATTGATGTGAATGGAACAAAGTGGCTCGCCACAGATAGAGGTGTTTATAAGTATGATGGCACGAATTGGGCAAATTACAATAGTTCCAATAGTTCTTTGGTTTCTAATGATGTTCGTTCGGTGACTATTGATGCACAAGGCAATAAGTGGTTTGCCAATGATTATTATGTGTTCAAATTTGATGGCACTTTATGGACACGGTACTATATAGGTGCAACACCTATTTTTATTGCCGCAGAGCAGAATAATCTTTGGGTATGTAGCGATTATGGTAGCGTTTATTCTATCAATACCATAACGTTCGCTTTGATGGAATACTCACAGGGGACATCTGCCCGCCAAGTAGCGATTGATGCACAAGGAAATAAATGGTTTGCTACCAATGGTTACGGTGTTCGCAAATTTGACGGGACGACTTGGACGAATTACACAACATCGAATAGTACGCTTTCTAATAATTATCTTACTTCTGTTGCTATTGATGCGCAAGGCAACAAATGGTTTGGTATGAGTAATGGTAGTGCTGCAAGATTTAATGGCGTGAATTGGGCAACTTATCCCGTATCGGGTGGGCAATGGTCTAATAATTCAGTCAATGCGATTACAATAGATGCACAAGGGAATAAATGGTTTGGTTGTAGTGTAGGGATTGCTAAATTTGATGGCACGAATTGGACAAATTATTACAGAGGAAATGGCACATTCGCGGCTACTGATGTGAAATCAATCACAATTGACGCACAAGGCAATAAATGGTTTGGCACACCGATTGGCGTTTACAAGTTTGATGAAACGAGCTGGACAAATCATAATCCTACGGAAGCT
>JBDKKX010000073.1:0-14458 GCA_039795795.1 Bacteroidota bacterium
CTTATATTTTCAAACCGCTTGTTTCATTTTTTTCTGCAAATAATGAATCGCCACTTGGCACATTGGGCGATATTGATTAGCTGTGCGGGCAGACCAGTCTTTCAACAATTCATTAATAAAACTTTTAGAAACCGTTTTATCTTTGAATTTTCGTTTAATTTTTTGCTCTAAACCCAGAATAATTGCTTTACGTTCATTCTTAAGTTGTTGTAAATTAAGGTTTAACACATTGTTTATATCATTATCTAAAATTTCATCTTGGGTATAAATCTCTCCATTCGCTGTAAATTTAATCTGTTCCATCATCGTCTGATTCAAAGGATTAATATCCATTTCAGTAGATTTTTTGCGCTCGTCGCAATGTTGGTATGCTTCGGACAAACCTTCATTGCCTTGACAAGAAGCAAACAAATTGTTGTAATCAAACTGCAAATCGGGATAAAGGCTTTGCGGTTTGAAATGTTCAATAACCATTTTTTGCGCCGTCGGTTCTGCAATGCGCCGCATGCAATAACAACATATATAACCTTGTTCTTTCAAAAGCGATGCACGTAATTCCTCTTTTTCGGGATAATTATCATAATGATGGTTGGGTTGTA
The DNA here is from genome assembly GCA_039795795.1 of Bacteroidota bacterium. Lineage (GTDB taxonomy): Bacteria > Bacteroidota > Bacteroidia > Chitinophagales > Saprospiraceae > JAAFJT01. Next base: position 600 of record JBDKKX010000073.1, read on the forward strand.
ATAAATGTTTCTGGAAAGAGAATGGAATTTTAGTCGTTTTCTTATCAATATATTTCATAAAAGGCGTATTTGAAAATTATAACATCGCATTTGCGCGCAATATTTCGGGATCATTTTCCCCTAAAATGGCTGCCAAATCGCGCAAAGCATTTTTGGCTTCTACCCACTTTTCCATATCTATCAGTTTAAAACACCTATCTAATTGTTTTTGAATTTCAATTGGACGTTCGGGCGTTTGGAACACTTCGTTTAATAATGTATTACTATCTTTTCCATACGTAAATGGCACATTTTGAATGATTTTATTATTATCCAAAATAATAATATTTTCTTTTTTGACTTGACTCACCACCTGTGGCGAATGCGTCGTAACAATAAATTGACAATTCGGAAAAGTCGCCATCAATGCAGGAATGATTTGACGTTGCCATTGCGGGTGCAAATGCAATTCAATTTCGTCAATCAAAATAATGCCTTCGCCTTCCAACGCATTTTCACGACTCGGATTCGCAATCGCTAAACGCATCGCAATATCTATGACCAATAAAAGCAGAGATTTCTCGCCTGCCGATAATTGCATTAAATCCAAATCTATATTATTTTTTGTAATAATCAATTTGCTCGAAGCCAAAGAAAATAAAGTCTCATCTTGTACACTTTTTTTAATTCTCAAATCTTTAAAATGACTTTGGTGCATTTGAGCCATAAAAAAACTTAAAACTTGTCGAATTAGTTGCAATTGAGGATTCCGATAAGCTGGATTGCCATCTAAACGAGTCGCATTTTCGTAATTTGTCAACGATTCAAACCAATTCGAGAAAAAATGAAAGTCATGGAGACGCGGTTTAACATAATCATCATAAGCCAGTAATTGTTTGATAACCTCATTATATTTGGGATTCAGTTTGTTTTCCATCATATCACTTCTCGAATAAACAAAAACAGGGAGGTTTATAATGGTTTTTTTTTTAAACTCTTTCAAATACTTATCAAAAGGTTGATAAGGAGACGTTATCATTTTATATAATATTCCTGCTTGGTATGTAAACGTTTCTTTTGGGTTTATTAACCGTTTATCATATTCATCCGTCATCACTTGGTTATCTATCGCAACCTTGAACGCTATTGAACAATAGTTAGCTCCATTTTTTACATCTTTGGTATATAAATAATTCATAAATGCTTTTTTACGCAGATTCATTACAAATCGCGCCAATGGAAAATTCAAAGCATCCAAAATTGTCGTTTTTCCAGACCCATTAATCCCTAAAATCACTGTCAATCGGTCTGAGAATTCAAGTTCTAAGTTTTCAAAGCATCTAAAATTTATTAATTGTAAAGATTTGATTCTCATAAGTTTATGATTATTTTTATAAAAAATTTAGGAATGTTTCATTTTTAGGTTACACTTTGGGATACATTGCGATACGAATGGATGTACGGATTTTACGGATTTCACCGATTCATACGGATTTTTTTTTATTTTTTGCCTAAAACCCAGCATTGGGGTTCTAAAAATCCGTACCAATCGGTGAAATCCGTAAAATCCGTACATCCATTCGTATCACAATGTATTCCAAAGTGGAACCTAAAAATGAAACCTCCCGACAAATTCGGATTTTAATTAACGCAAAAAGAACATTTCACGATATTTCGGCAAAGGCCAGCTGGAATCTTGTACCAAATATTCCAAACGGTCTGCAAAAACACGGATTTCATCCATTTTCGTTCTTACATTATTGCAATACGCTTCTGCTGCTGCTTCGCCTTCCAATTCATTCGCCGCCCGACGCGCTACAGTCATTTGCAATACGCCTTGTGCAACACCATTAATATTGTCGGACAACGCTTTGACAACTTCTAATTGAGACGCATAAGCCGATTCGCCTAAGCCTAATTGCTTCAATTTCAATATGTTATCTGCAACTGCCGTTTGGTAACGAATCGCCGCAGGTACGATTAAATTCGCACACATTTCACCCAAAGTCCGTGATTCGATTTGCAAACGCGTCACGTAACCATGCAATTGAACGTCATAATGCGCATGGATTTCCTTTTTAGAGAAAATACCCGCTTTCGTATAAAGTTCCGTTGTTTTTTTGCTCAACATCGCTTTCAACGCAGGTGGAGTCGTTGCAAAATTGCTTAAACCGCGTTTTGCCGCTTCATCTCTCCATTCTTGGCTATAACCGTTGCCTTCAAAACGAATTTTTTTCGATTCTTTGATGTACTTCACGATGACAGACAAAATCGCTTCCGATTGTTCTTTGCCCGACGCAATCAATTTATCGACTTCTTCTTTGAATTTCAACAATTGCGCACCCACAATCGTATTCATCACCGTCATCGGACCTGCGCAGTTTTGCGAAGAACCGACTGCACGGATTTCAAATTTATTGCCTGTGAACGCAAAAGGTGAAGTCCGATTTCTATCCGTCGTATCTTTTTCCAAATCGGGCAAACGGCTCAAAAGCGTTAACGCATCTTTCACACCATTCACATCCGATTTACCTGATTTTTCAATATCATTCAACAATTTGTCCAAAGATTCGCCCAAATAGGCAGAAATAATTGCTGGCGGTGCTTCATTTGCACCCAAACGATGGTCATTATTCGCCGTCGCAATGCTCGAACGCAATAAATCCGCATGTTCGTAAACGGCGCGAATCGTATTCACGAAGAAAGTCAAAAATTGCAAATTCTTGCCCGGCTCTTTACCCGGACTCAACAAGTTTTTACCCGTATTCGTACCCATCGACCAGTTATTGTGCTTGCCCGAACCGTTCACCCCTGCAAATGGTTTTTCGTGCAACAAAACACGCAACTTATGGCGACGCGCCACTCTTTCCATTAAATCCATCAATAAAGTGTTGTGATCCACCGCCACATTCACTTCTTCAAACATTGGTGCAATTTCAAATTGGCAAGGAGCCACCTCATTGTGCCGCGTCCGAACTGGAATGCTCAATTTATGACATTCCGTTTCCAAATCGCGCATGTACGCATAAACGCGCTCTGGAATCGCACCAAAATAATGGTCTTCCAATTGCTGACCTTTCGGCGCGTGTTTTCCAACCAACGTTCTGCCCGTCATCAACAAATCGGGACGCGCATTATATAATGCCTCATCAATCAAGAAATACTCTTGTTCCCAACCTAATGTAGTCGAAACTTTTGTAATATTTTTATCAAAATATTGGCAAACTGGAATTGCCGCTTTTTCCAAAAAAGATTGAGATTTCAACAATGGCAATTTGTAATCCATCGCTTCACCCGCCCAAGTCGTGAAAACTGTCGGAATACACAAGGTTTTGCCCGAACTCACTTCCAAAATAAACGCGGGAGAAGACGGATCCCATGCCGTATAACCGCGCGCTTCAAACGTCGAACGCATGCCACCGCCCGGAAAAGACGAACCATCTGGCTCTTGTTGCACCAACGCATCGCCAGAAAACTCTTCCATCACCTTGCCATCTGGCGTTAAAGTGAAAAAAGAATCATGTTTTTCCGCCGTTTTGCCCGTCAACGGTTGGAACCAGTGCGTATAATGCGTTACACCTTTCGCTTGCGCCCAAACCATCATCGCTTTAGCCACCGCTTCAGCCGTTTCGCGGGTCAATTTCGCACCCGATTGAACCGCCGCTTTCACACTTAAATAACTTTTTTCATCCAAATGCGCTTTCATCGTCGCATCTGTAAAAACATTTTCGCCATAAAACGCCGCGATGGGTTCGCTTGGCTGCTCGACATATTCAATATCCAATTCGGAACGATTTTGGATAGCGTCAATAGCATTAAATCTGGAAAGACTCATGAGTTGTTGATTATTAAGATTGAAAGAATAATTAAATGATAAATGATAAATGATAAATGATGAATGATGAATGATGAATGAATTGATTGTCAATTTATTCATCATTTATCATTCATCATTCATCATTACTTACCGTGATTCAAAAAGAATTTTCGCGGCAAATGTAACGGAAAAAGATTTTCCAATCATCAAAAATTGGAAAAATCTTTCCAAAAACATTAAAATTTATAAACTGCCGCTACTAAAAACGATGTTTCGTTACTCACTAACGCGCCTGCATCGTTTTTAAAAATATTTTTCGTCGCGGAATCAAAACGCACTTCGGGAACAATCGTCAAATCGCCCACTTTCCAATTCGCTGAAAAAGTCACGGAATTCATTTGAACATCCGTCGGTGCGCCCGCGAAATATGCATTTTTAGGGTCTGCGAAATATTCTGCTCTCGCCGCAAGATTGAAATTATCTCGAACCTTGTAGTTACCAAACAAAATAAAAGTTGTCCAAGCGGCTGTTGAACCATCTTTTGCCGTATAAGTTTTGGTCGCAACGTTGGTAGCCAAAGATAATTTGTCTGTCGCTGCATACGTTACGACTAAATCGGTATGATTGCTTTTCGCCGTATCGCCATCATTCCCGTACAAATGCGCTAATGCGACTTTTACTTTGCCCTCCGCGTACGTCAACTGACCTGCCACATATTTTTTACCTGCATCTGTTTTGGTATCATTGCGATTCATCACCGCGCCCAACAGCGTCCAATGATCATTGATAGCGTACTCACCCTTGATGCCCGTGTGTGTGAAGGGAGAAGCCGAAAAACCATAAGACATACTATAATTGGCATTATTATTCGCCTCAATCACCTCATAACAAAGAAAAGTGCTGAAATTACCTGCGGTGATTTTGAATTTATCGGTGGGTTTATAAGTTACGTAAAGTTGTTTTATCAAAGAAAGGGTTTGACCCGCGTAATACGCATTCGTATAATCTGCTCTATGTCCAAACATCACATCCGCCATAAATCCGACTTTGCCCACATCTTTGGAAAATTGCAAATTGACGATGCCGAGCGAGAAGGAATTATGGTCCGGCGTGTAAGCCGTCGAAAAGCCGCCGCCAGAACGCGCAATCCCATTGCCCGAATACCGATAATACGCATCGACTTCGCCAGCGATGTTCAAAGGTGCAGGTTTAGTGCTGTCAGCCGACTGTGCGCTGACAAGGATGCTCCATGCTAAGAGACATCCTGTGGTTAGTAAACGATTAAACATAAATTAATTGGTTTTTAGTTTTAAAAAAAAACTAAATTTGATTGATAAAATTGGTTAAAATAAAATATTAAAATCGAAAGAAAATATTTGATTGATAAAAATTTTGGTCAAAAAATCGAAAGAAAAAAGTAAATTAATTGGTTTTTAGTTCTAAAAACTAAATTGCTTAATAATGGTACACAAAAAAAGTTAATTGGTTTTTAGCTGCTTGCTAAATGACAATACAAAGGTCTAAATTATTTCTGAAATTGCCAAATTTACTTAGTTTAAAAATCGTAATAACTATATAATTTTTTGAAATATATTTTATTTAAAATATTATTTTAAAAAATACGCTATTTTTAGAATAATGTATTTGATTTGTAAATGTGATTTTTAACTGAATCTTTTAGCTATTTTCTTCAAACGTGCAATGCTTAATGGATTTGTAACATCATTGTTGTAAAATGCCTGTTAACGGTTCGTTTCAATAAAAATTTGAAAAAAGCCATCTATTCTCGGTCTGCATAAAATAATTTTTAAAGCGGGTTCGTTGATAACGATGGATATTATGAATTGGATTTTATAATTATATAAATTATAAGCTGTAGTTATGATTGACTTTTTAGAAAAACAATTGAAAAAAGTGGAGCAAGCGTTGGAAAGCCTCTATGAACAACGCTTGAGAGCAGGCATTGGCACTGTGGGCGATTACGACAATCGGATAGATCACTTGCAACAAGAACAGCTTAAAATTAGAAAAGACCTTGAACAAGAACGCCTTCGGCAAAAAAAAATAGAAAATCCTATCCAACCGTTGGAGCAAACGAAAGCATTGTCCCTTACAAAATGGGCTTCCGAAGACAAATTAGAAGCCGTTTTAGACGCACTTCATGCGATGCATCCGACGGAATCTATTATTTTGAACTTGACGGGGCGTTTGAGTGGGTTAGAACGTGCCAATCGGCAAGGGATTCTGGGGCGCAGTGATTACAATGTTGAGCGTGCGAGTATTCGTGTTGCGGTATTCGCATTGATAAAGGAATTTGGGCAATAAGTAGTGCATAAAGCCCAAACCAAATAGGAAAATCGTAGAGACGCGATTTATCGCGTCTTGCATAAAACCCAAAACAAATAGGAAAATCGTAGAGACGCGATTTATCGCGTCTTGCATAAAGTCTTGCATAAAGCCCAAACCAAATAGGAAAATCGTAGAGACGCGATTTATCGCGTCTTGCCTATTTCGATTCCCATTCCGCCTTTTATTTTACAAAAAAGGCTTTCAAATGGGCAAGACGCGATAAATCGCGTCTCTACAATTTTCCTATTTATTTTGGTATCAATGTTTGATGTAAATAATGGATTAAAGCACCTTTTAAAAAAAACCCATTGACTCCAATGATTGATTTTTTAAAAAAACAATTGAATAAAATAGAGATTGATTTAGAAAATCTCTATAAACAACGACGGGACTCAGGCATTGCCACTGTAGGCGATTACGATAATAAAATTGAGCATGATAAAGCAGAACGTTTGAAAATTATTGGAGATATTGAAAGAGAAGAAGAACGGATTCAAAAGATTGAAAATCAAACAAATAAGTCAAAAACGCATGGCATTTTTTTCGCAGTATTAGTCTCGCCTATCGACAAGGTACAGGAAAATATTGGCGAACAGATATTTAAGAAAATACCCAAGAACCGTTACTGTTCTAAAAAAAATGCTGCGGAGCATCGTCCTTTTGAAGGCGCGGAGCCGATTGAACACCTGCTCCTGCATTCGGGATACCCGTTTCAAAAAATTCGGTATTTAGACAGCGTCACTTGGGACGAGCATTTCATAGAAACAATTACTCATTTTCAGCACACCGTTTTATTGGTGGATCCGCTTTCCCTCTGCGAAGATAACAAAGAAATTGCACGATATTTTGATAATTCGGCAGCAGGCGGGGTGATTGTCTTGTCTTGTAGAAGCCTCAGCAAACATGATAAAATTTTTTCATATATAAATACTCGATTGAAAAAAACGTTTCGGTATTTACACCATTCTTATCAAGATGCCTCTAAAATTTGTCACTTTTATCATCCCCTTTCGGACGATTTGAACCTTTTCAAACGCAATTTGCGAGAAATCTTTGATAAGAAATTTTTGCAGTTTGCGAAATCACAACGACCACCCGATGAATTATACCCTAATTTTTATTAGTTAATAGGAGTAAGTAACAAGATTTTAATAAGGTCTCGCACAAGTTCGGGAAACTTGGAAAGTTTCCCGAACTTTATGGGCGAATTTATTAAAATACTTTTACTAAGCATTGGTTTTATTCATTTAAGTATTTGATTATCAAATAGTTATAACTTGACGCAAGTTTGCAACTTGCGTCAAGTTGTACGTTTAATTTTGTCTAATGACTTATTTTGTCCAAACACTTAATAGAAATAAGGTTATCTTGCACCGTTTTAGCGCAATTTACAAATGAAATCTACGATGATTGTTTCTTTTTATTCCTATAAAGGCGGCACAGGACGTACACAACTTTGCTCCAATATAGCCACTTATTTTTGTTTTAAAAGAAAATTAAAAGTCTTACTTTGGGATTGGGATTTAGATTCTCCGGGTTTGAATGCTTTTTTTGGCAAAAAAGAGCAGGAAATGGAGTTGCCCGGCACGATTGAACTCTTACAAGATTATGTTCACTTAAAACGAAAGGCTCTTGAATCGAATTCGACGATTTCAGAGGCAGATTTGCCTTTTTTGCCCACAAGCCTCTTCACTCGGTTGCGTACGAATCCAGAGGGCGGCAGGATTGATTTAATTCCGGGCGGCAATTATTCTGATAAGGATTATGCTTATAAAGTGAATTCTTTTAATTGGATGGAGTTTGCACAACCGTTGCAGGGTGCGCAGTATATCGAAGCGGTCAAACGATGGCTTAAATCGTTGGATTATGATTATATTTTAGTGGATAGTAGGACGGGCATTACAGATTATGCAGGAATTTGCAATATACAATTGCCTGATGTGACGGTGATTATGGTCACGCCGCACGAACAAAGTTTTGACGGCAACCTCAAAATTGCGAATCGCATTGAAAACGCGTCGTATGTGCAACAAGGATTTAGAAAACCTTATATTTTGCCGATTTTGAGCCGAATGGATACTTATTTGGACGAGGAACGCAATAAGTGGGCAAAAGCTTTTGTGGAAGCATTTGCTTATTATTATAACAATTTTTTTAATTTAATATTAATTGAAAATAAGGATAATGCGTTGGCTCAACAGTATTATCAACAAGACAAATTATATATTGATGATATTACGATTGATTATAGTAGTGAACTTTCTTTTGGCGAAAATACTTTATTTCCATATCAAAATGAGCGTTTTATTGAAGGTTTTGTGGATAATGTAGAGCGAATTGCGGAAATGCTCGAAAATGCTAAAACGCCGACTCAAATGGTTTCTAATCTGATATACACGGATTTAAATAAGAAAAAAGTGTATATTGGCAATCGACAATATAAGGGAAAAGAAGATTTTAAACACTGTATTTTATGGTTTAAAATCGAAAAAACGGCGTTGCCGAATGAATATACGTTGAATATTGGGTTAAAAACCAATTATGAAGGGACTGGGAAATTGGGGTCGGAGGGCGAAAATCTTTTAAAAACGCCTGTCGTTGTGCTGCTTACGGACGAGTTGAATCAGGCTTTGAAACAATATCAAAACGCATTGGGGGAAAAAATGGTTTTACAAGCGGATTTGTCTGCCGCCCTTTTTGAAGTTTTTTTCAAGGGTGACGTAAAACGGATTTGCAACGATTTTACACAAGCGGTTGAAAATCAATGGATTGAACAATTATTATTGGTCATTTCCACCGAAGATTCGGCGATTGCACAGTTGCCTTTTGAAATCTTGTTGCCTTCTTTTTTTCCTTTTCAATCGCCCCAAGCCAAACATCTTTTAACGCACAGCGATTTTGGCTTAGTGCGCACGCCTGTAAAGCATTTAAAAGATTTTCTTATCCCGCATCGCCCAGTGATTGCTCCCTTGAAAGTGCTTTTTATTGCCGCTTTGCCCGAAGATTTGGAGCAATATTTACCCGAAGCCGCCGTAGAACAACTTGCGATTGCGCAACATCAACTGATGGAGGCGATGGAAAATATGAATACTTACACGTCCGACGCACCCGCCGATAAGCCGAAATTGTTTATTGAATTTTTGTATCCCGCCTCTTTGCTTGAAATCGAAAAAGCATTGCGCGCTCAGGCGCATGATGTGGTGCATTTAAGCGCGTACAGCGTTTACCACGAGAAGGAAAAAGCCTCTGTTTTGTACCTTGAAAATGAAAATGGCAATTTAACGACCGTTTTAGGCAATGAATTGGGTGCCTATTTTGCAAAATACCCTTCTATCAAATTATTATGTTTGAATTTGTTGGAACCGCCCCAGTCCCATCCGTCGGGCAATCTTGAAAATGCGATTGCAGCCGCGATGCCGAATCTTATTACGACCCGTTTTACGGATTCGGAGGTCGAAACGACGCTTTTTACCACCGTTTTTTACGAAGCCTTGATCCGACATCAATCTTTTACGCAAGCATTGAACGCGGCGCGAGAACGATTGTATCAAGATGCCAAAGAAAATTGGGCAAATTGGGCATCTGCCCAACATTTTGCGGCGGCTTTGCCGATTACCGCGTATCTGGCTCAATTCGGAGAAGCATTTGTGGATACAAAATCGGTTTATCAAACGACTAAAGCGTTTTATTCGGTGGATGATTTTACGCCAAATTATTTAATTGGAGGCGGTTTCATCGGGCGCAAACGCTATTTGATTGAAATGCAGCAAGCGTTTCGACAGGGAAAACACATTTGTTTGCATGGCTTGGGCGGTTTGGGCAAAACGACGTTGGCGGAAGCCTTTATTCATCAATACGCGGTACAGGAAAAAGCGGCAGTTTTAGGGTTTAAACATGGGATTCAAATTAATGAAAAATCAATATTAGATGCTTTGAACAAGCATCTCGCCAAAATTCGTCCAGAAGTGGCACTTTCGATGCAACAACGGCTTGAAGCAACGAATAATAGTCCTTTGGACAAATTAATCATTTTACTCCATAATTATCCGAAGAAAGAAAAATTAATTTTATTTTTCGATAATTGCGAGGATATACAAAAAGATGAGGAAAAACAAGCCCAACACAGTATTCACAGCACCAGTTTGAAGTCTTTTCTAAGGCATATTTGCCTGCACGCGCCTAAAAATTATCGATTATTGTTCACGTCGCGCTATAAAATGAGGGATTTGAATGATTTGTTGACACATATTGTGTTGGATAAAATGAGTTTAGTGGAACAAAATCGCTTGTTGAATCAATCCCCCGCGCTTAAAAACATTCCGATATCGGAACGTTCAGAATTATTCAAACAGTTGGACGGGCATCCGCGCAGTTATATTTATTTGGAAATGTTGCTCCGAAATGATAAAACGTTCCAATGGAGTCAAGTGGAAAAGGTTGCTGCCAAGATTTCGGATGAGCTTTTGTTAAAAGAAGTATATGAACGGCTTTCCGAACCCGAACAAGCATTATTTCAATGGGTTGCCTCTTTCCAGACGCGCACACACCTTTCTGTGTTATCGGGCGTGTGCCAAAAAACAATCCCAGAATTATTGCCCTTTTTGCTCACGTTTCAAGAGTGGTCTCTTTGCCAATTAGACGAGCTGAATTTACTTTTTACAGTACACCACATCACCCGCGATTGGATGAAAAAACAGATGAACCCAGAAAAAAGAAGTGATTTTCAATTAAAAATAGGAAAATATTTTGCCAGTTTAGTGGGTGAGACGGCTCAATTAAAGCATATTAATTTGGATTACATGCTTTTAGCAAAAGATTATTTTGAAAAAGCGGGCGAAATTGCACAATATGAATTTGCCAATAGTTCTTTTAAACTGCATCATTATTATTGCTCTATGGGTTTTTACGAGCAAGCAACTGAAGTCAATCAAGTGGTTTTAGAGAAACATATTAGTGATGAAATTGATTCCGATGCCTTGAACAATAAAGGTTTTATTGATTATATATTAAATAATCCCGATAAAGCATTTGAAAACTTAACCAAAAGTTTGGAAAAACGAGAAAATGCAGCCGTCAAAGACTTAGATCGAATTGCGGAAACTTATACGAATATTAGTTTGATTCATAAAGTGCGCAAAGAATATGACATTGCTTTAAAATATTTGAATGATAGCTTGAATATTAGGCGGCATAAAAAACGCGACCCTAAAACGATTGCAATTATTTATAATAATATGAGTCAAGTTTATCATGCGCAAGGAGATTATGCACAAGCAGAAAAGTATTTAAGAAAAAATTTAAAAACAAATCAATCTATTGAATATCAAGCAACTACATATAGCAATTTAGCCGCCATCGCTTATGATAAGAAAAAATATGCAAGTAGTTTAGACTATTTGGATAAGGCACTCAAAATCCAACAACAAATCGGCGATAAGTATGAAGAAGCCAATACGTTGGAAAATATTGGAGACGTGTTTATGACTCAAAAAAAATGGGAACAGGCAATTCAAAAGTTTTTAGAGGCATATATTTTATTGCAAAGCAATGGTTTACAAGAAAGCGTGAAACGAAGGAAGCTATTGCCCAAATTTAAAATCATTGCCGACGCGCTTGGGGAAACCGCATTTAAAGAAAATATGAATAAAATCTTTACTAAATTGGCGCAAAAATAACGTTTTAAGGGTATAGACAACAAGCAAAAATAATTTAATATTATAGTGTATTTTTGCGCGCTTTGGAGTGAAGTTTGTGGATAAAAAAATTTTTAATTTGCAAATATTTAAAAATAAAATATTTGCAAATTAAAAATTTCAGAATAATATTTTGATTATTCAATGAATTCAAAAATTAAAATCATGGCACGATAGTTGAGGCAAAAGTTAATGTTGCAAATATTAACACATCATTAACAATTTTGTTCATTAAATTACTTAAATTTGTAAAGGATTCTTGTCACTTTTTGAAAAAGTGAACGTTAGTTATCGTTTAAATAAAAATTTACTGGTTTGTGCTAACCAGCTATGAGAGCGCGAGACATCGTTTAGCAACTTATATTTTGCAACATATCTATATTGTAAAAATAAGTGGATACGATGTTTCGCGCTCTCGTCGTTACAAGCATTCATAAGTTAAATTTTTTATAAATTATAAGGACGACACTTGCTTCATAGCGGCTTTAAGGGACAAGTTTCATGATTAAACGACTTAATTCATAACTTCTTAAACTGAGAATCATGCTTTACTTAGAACGCACAGGCATTTACGACAGGAAAAATATTAAGACTTTTGATGAAACCGACGTAACTCATGTGGAACATAATTTTATTTTGAATTTGCTTCAAAAAGGCATTAATGCCATTTTGGGGAATGGGACTTTGGCGGGTGCGACCGCTTCCATGGGTCAAAAATCGGTTCAAACGGAGGCAAAACGTTTATTATCCAGAGGCAAACTGGCAGATGCGATGGATTGCATTTTGGATTTTGCGGAAAAAACAGGCAATACGCAGGTGCGAAATGCCGTTTTAATGCTTTCTGGGCGATTGCAATATTTGTCGCGGGAACAATTGAAAGGTACGATTAGTACCAATGATTTGATGACAGAGCGCAGTCAAATTACGAATCAATTGATTCATTTGGTAGCGGACTTGTCTTTTTGACGCGGATTCAATGAAATTTGCATTTATTTTAATCTAAATATGAATTGGAATCAAACCTTAACCGCCTATGAAAATTATTTATCTTTAGAACGTGCTTTATCCCGCAATTCGATTGAAGCGTATCGGCGGGATGTGTGCATGTTACAACAATTTGTAGCATTAAAAGGATATGATATGATGCCAGCAACGGTTAAACCGTTTGTGGTGGAGCAAATGTTGGTTTGGCTGGGCGAATTGGGATTAGCCGTAGCGTCCCAAGCGCGAATTTTATCGGGATTGAAAGGTTTTTATAAATTTTTGTTTATCGAATCCTATATTTCGGTGGATCCAACGCATTTGTTGGAAGGTCCCAAAATGAATCGGCATTTGCCCGATACGTTGAATTTAGAGGAAATCGAATTAATTTTTAAACAAGTTGATTTATCCAATTTATTGGGTGGGCGGAATCGGGCGATTGTTGAATTGCTTTACGCCAGTGGAATGCGCGTTTCGGAACTGATACAGTTGAAGATTTCTTGTCTTTTTTTGGAAATGGGCTATGTGCGCGTGATTGGAAAAGGCGATAAAGAGCGATTGATTCCTGTGAGCGAAGATGCGATTCGGTTTTTGCAATTGTATTTGGCGCATATTCGACCGCATTTGCCGATGAAAAAGGGTTGTGAAGACATTGTTTTTTTAAATCGGCGCGGTTCGGGATTGAGTCGCGTGATGATTTTTTTAATTGTGAAGGAATTGGCGGAACAGGCGGGCATTGAAAAATCAGTGAGTCCACATACTTTTCGGCATTCTTTTGCGACGCATTTATTGGAAGGCGGGGCGGATTTAATGGTTGTAAAAGACTTGTTAGGGCATGAATCCATTACCACGACAGAACTTTATACACATTTGGATATAGAGCATTTGAGAAAAACCATTTTAAGGTTTCATCCGCGCAATCAAGCAGATCTTAGTACACGACAAAAAAAATTATGATACAAATTGGAACGCGGATGACGCAGATTTTACGGATTTGCACGGATTTTTTTGGAATTTAGGCTTAAAATCCGACCTAAATT
>JBDKKX010000074.1:0-14450 GCA_039795795.1 Bacteroidota bacterium
AGCATTAGGCGATTTTGTGGAGAAAAAGGAGGCGAATTCAGAGGTATTTAATCTCTTTGATACGCCTATTGTGGATACTTTTGCAAGTTCAAAACAAATTTATCAATTTTCATTTTATACAGAATCGGATGATAATCAATTGTTCAAGAAGGAAATAGATAAATTAAAAAATCATCAAGTTAAAATATGAAAATTGGTCTCTTTTTCGGTTCTTTCAACCCGATTCATGTTGGGCACCTCATTATCGCCAATTTCATGGCGACGCAGACAGATTTGCAACAAGTTTGGTTGGTGGTCTCGCCGCAAAACCCGCTTAAACCCAAACATTCTTTGGCAAAAGATTATGACCGCCTGCATTGGGTGCAAACGGCGATTGGAGATAATCCGCGTTTGCGCGCTTCGGATGTGGAGTTTAAATTGGAAAAACCTTCCTATACCATTGATACGCTGCAAGTTTTGAATCAAAAATTTCCACAACATGAGTTTTCCCTCATCATGGGCGGCGATAATTTGGCAACCCTCCAAAAATGGAAAAATTATGAATTGATTTTAGCGCAATATGATATTTATGTGTATCGGCGACCGCGTTATGAATTGGGGGCGTTGGAATCGCACCCGCGTGTGCGCACGTTTGACGCGCCTTCGATGGATATTTCGGCTACTTTTATTCGGCAATGCGTTGCGCAAGGCAAGTCTATTCAATATTTAGTGCCTGCGGCGATTCAAATGGATGTGGAAATGATTATCAAAAAAATGAATATGTAACGTTGGAATTAGGATTAAATTGGATTTTTTTTGGGATTAAATAAGATTGATTTTTTAGGATGATTTGGATTTCAATCCAAATCATCCTAAAAAATCAATCTTATTTAATCCCAAAAAAATCCAATTTAATCCCAATTCCAACGCACCTATATATTTTAAAAACGATTGATGTGTTCCGTTTGCGCCGTACCACTCGCTTTTTCCAAATCATCCTCGGGTTCAATTTGCACGCCCATTGTTTTCAATTCCACCAGCGAAAAACGATATAACGCATTTTCCAAACACATGGATTCCGACAAAGCGCGTATCCCAATATTTTTAATATCACTAATTGTCAAAATGTGTAATTTGCTGTTCATCAACTTATAATCCAAAATATCTTCATTCGGGTTCACCACAAAACTCCATGATTGCCCCGTCGGATTCTGACGCGCTAACCGCCATTTAATCACTTTTTCATCGCAGCTAATCACCAAATGCCCATCGGGTGAAAACCCAACCCATCGAATAGGTGCATTATGCGCTTTAAACGTTTCCACCAATTCGCCCGATGTCGTTTCCCAAAGGCGCACCTGATGGTCTCGTCCGCCTGTCAGCACCCGCGAACCCTCTGGCGAAAATCCAACAGCCGTAACACCGTCGGCATGTCCCCAGAAAATTTGTTGGACATGGCTTGTTTTTATATCCCAAAGGCGCGCTGTTTTATCGTCCGCACCCGTCAAAAGGCATTTTCCGTCTGGCGAAAACGCAACAGCAGTGATGACAGCAGCATGACCTTGGAACTGACGCAACAATTTCCCAGTGGGTAATGCCCATAAACGAGCGATTTTATCCTCCGATGCCGTCAATAATTGAGTACCATCAGGTGAAAACGCAAGAGCAGTCACTTCTTGTTCGGGCAAGGTCATCAAAATTTCGCCTGTGACCGCATCCCAATATTGCACTAATTTATCCCGACTCGCGGTGGCAGCAAAATTGCTATTCGGTGAAAAGGCAATCGCCCGAATACTCGCTTGTGTCCCCAACGTTTGAATCAACGGATTCGGATTATCAGGCGATGCCCCCCAAATTTTGACCGATTTATCCCAAGAACCTGTCAAAATTTTCGCACCATCGGATGAAAAAACACCATAAGGCGCGTAAGCCGTATGTTTACCAATCGTTTTGACAGGTAATAACGCGTTCATTTCCCAAATTTTAGCCGTTTTATCCCAAGCACCCGTCAAAATTTTCGTGCCATCGGGCGAAAAAGCAACCGATGAAACATCCGCCGTGTGTCCTTGCAAGCGGTGCAGCAAACGACCTGTCGGCACTTCCCAAACCATCGCCGTTTTATCCCAAGAACCCGTCACCAACTTCGTTCCATCGGGCGAAAACGCAACCGAAGTGATTTCTGCTTGATGTTCTGGGAAAATGCGCAAAATTTTACCCGTTTCAACCTGCCGCAAATTGAGGGTTTTATCCCAACTGCCCGTCACAATTTGTTTGCCATCGGGCGAAAACGCAGCACAAGAAATCCCTGCTTGATGCCCTTTGAACACTTTTACTTCCGAAGCCCCTTTCACCGTCCAAATCCGCGCCGTTTGGTCCCAACCCGCCGTCAAAGCATACTTGCCATCGGGCGAAAAACACGCCGACAAAATATAAGATTGATGTTTATCAAACTTTTCCAACATTTTACCTGTCTGCGTTTGCCAAATATACGCCATTTTGTCATTGCCCGCCGTCAAAATCGAATTGCCATCGGGCGAAAAAGCAACCGCCGTCACATAAGAATGATGTGCAATCCATTCTCCTAAAATCGTACCTGTGCGCGCCGTCCAAATTTTCACCGATTTGTCATAACTCCCCGTCACCACTTGGCTCCCATCGGGCGAAAACGCTGCGGACGTAATTTGGTCTTGATGCCCCACCAACCGCGCTAAAACCCGTCCACTCGTCGCATCACAAACAACCGCAATCCCATCATTCCCCGCCGTCAACACCTTTGAACCATCGGGCGAAAAAGCAACCGTCGTTATAAACGATGGATGCTCCATGAGATTAAGGCGAAAAACAGGGTTCTTCGCATCACTTAGCAACGCCGTAAAATCGGTTTCATTCAAACCCGCCGTGTATTCTGGATGCCGCGTCAATTGATATTTTGCAATCCCCGCCGCCAAAGTCGGATTTTGCGTTTTCATCGTTGCAAATAACGCTGCATTGGATTGAGCGCGCTGTTTTTTCTCCAAAAGCAATTGATTCTTCTGCGCATCGCTCACTTTTTTCAACAAATCTTGGTGCATTTGGACAGCAACTGTCAATTTTTGTTCTGCCACCACCATTTTCGCCTCTGCTGCGGAACGCTCTTTTTCCGCTTTTAAACGCTCTTTATGGATAGCATCGAACAAATTCCCTCGAAATTCATTGAGTTCCTCTCGATTTTTATCCCCTAAATGCTCCGCATAATCAAGCAACGACAAGGCAAAACGATAATCTTTTGCAGTCATTAATTGTTTTAGTTGCTCTTTGAGGCATTTGTAATTGGTGCAATCCGACTGGCTGTACACAAAACAGGGCATAACGGCGAGCGCGCCGCAAATAAGTAAACCTTTCAACGACATATTGAACACGTTCATTAAAACAACTTTTAATAAAATGGGTGTAGTATAATTTGGAGGATTGTTCTTCTGTCTTGTGAGGTTTATTTTGCGTTTAAATGGAATGGAATAATAGATGCAAAATTATCAAATATTTTTTTAACTATATTTATATTAACTTTTTGTTTGCTTTTTGTGAAAAACCAATGGAAAAAAATTCAAAAAATACCTATAAAAGAGTATCTTGCGCCCGAAATGCACAAAAAACATGCTATTATTGAACAAATATTAAAAAAACATGTATTTAGCACCTATTAATTATGACCGCTTTTTTGAGCGCGTCTTTCGAGACACCTCTATTGCAAAAGGTTTGTTGGAAGATTTATTGGATGTCGAGATTCAAGAAATCAAAAGACTGCCCCGTAAAGCCAAATTAACCGATGAAGCTGCATTGGTAGAATTTGATTATCGTTGCAAAATGGATGGCAATTATGTCATCGTAGATATGCAGCAGTGGTATAAAAACGATGTAGTCAAGCGTTTTTATATGTATTATTGCAATAATACCTCTTTGCAATTAGAAGAACTGGAACCTGTGAGCATTACTTTAGCAACAGGTAAACAGTATCAAACCAAAAATTATCATAAAGTAGAGCCTGCGCTAACCATTATCTGGATGGCAGATGATAAATTAGGTTTTACGGAGGATATTGTGAGTTTTGCACCTTTGCCTGAGATAATAGGTGATTTTGTGCGGGACGAACATTGGTGGAAAACGGGAGATTTGAAAATGTTGAGAGAACAACGAGAAAAATTGTTAAAGATTTTGAAAAATGATACTAAAAAACTTTCGTTTTTGTACAAAAATAGGCTTATATTTGTCTTTCAAAAGAATATTATTAAAAATAAAAAACTGAGCAAATACTTTCGCTGGTTCGAGTTTGCTGCAAAGACGAGCAATCCCGATAATAAGGCAACTGATTTTGACTCTTATTATGATCACCCTGCAATTTTCGCTGCTATGAAAAGATTAATGACTTCAGAATTAACAGAAGATGATTTTCAATACATCACTGATTATCAAAAATATCAGATTGGTGTGGATAATTATAATCGCAAAATTCGCTTGGAAGGGCGGCAGGAAGTTTTAGAGGAATATGAACCGATTGTGCTACAACTTACTCAAAATGTATTGGAAGCGGATAAAAAGGCACAAGAAGCTACTTTAAAAGTAGCGCAAATTGAAAAAGAAAAGGAGCGAATCGAAAAAGAAGCTAAATTGAAGGTGGAGCAAACCGAAAAAGAAGCTAAATTGAAGGTGGAGCAAACCGAAAAAGAAGCTAAATTGAAGGTGGAGCAAACCGAAAAAGAAGCTAAATTGAAGGTGGAGCAAACCGAAAAAGAAGCTAAATTGTTGAAAAAAGCGACTGAATTGAAACTGAAACAGGCGCAAAAAGAGATTCAATTGAAACTTTTTCAACAACAATTGTTGCTTTTTAAAAAAATGCATCAACGGAGCCTTACAAAGGAAGATATAATGTCCTTGATGGAGATAGATGAAGCGATGTTTCAAAAATGCTCAAAAGCGATGAAAAAAAATAAAAAATAAGATTTGAAAAATTAGCATTTTGCCACAAACTGCATTCGATAGAAATGCAATTTGTGGCAAAATTATTTTAATCCGATTTCAAGTTTTCAAAAGCGGTTTCTTTCAAAAAAGGGTTGATTATCAACGCAATAAGAATTAAACTCATCGGATATACCAAACCGACATAAGGCGCAAACGCAGCACTGACCACTAAATTTGTTTTCAAAAATTCTGTAATCAAAGGCGTTGAACCGCCGATGACCCCATTGCCGAGATTTTGAGTGAAGCCCATGCTCGTATAACGAGTCCTGCCAGAGAAAAATTCCATTAAATAAACGCCCATCGGTCCGTAAACCAGCGCACTTGCTAAGGTATTGAGGAACGTTAACAAAATGAATAATAGCATCAATGCTGTGCTGATGGGATGTGCGGTTGTTAAATTGTCCGGATTTCCAAAGGTTTTAAAGATATAAAAAGAAATCGGTATAGATATAACGCTGATACAGATGCCTGTATAAATAATTTTCTTCCGACCCAATGTATCACTCCATTTGCCTGCCCATTGAAAAAAGGGCGTTCCGATGAGTAAACCGATGGCTAAAATGATGAAACTGGTTTGTTCTTCCAATTTAACGACCCGTTGCAAATAGTATAATTGAACGAATTGTGCGGTTTGCATAATCGCACTTTGGGCTGCATTGCCCCCAAAAATAACCATTAACATTAATTTCCAATTTTTCGCCTGCCCTAAGGATTCTTGAATTGGCGATGAAGAAATGTTATTTGCTGCTTTCATTTGGGCAAAAACGGGTGTTTCTTCCATTTTTCGGCGGATCAAGTACGAAAAAAAGACTAAAATCGCACTCGTTAGGAACGGAATGCGCCATCCCCAAGCATTGAAATCCGCAGCACTCATACAAGATTGCACCCCTATCACCACTAAAAGGCTTAAAACTAAGCCGATAGGTACGGTGGATTGAATGAAACCTGTGTAATAACCGCGTTTATCCGCAGGCGCGTTTTCGGAAACGTAGATAATCGCTCCAGAATGTTCGCCGCTTAACGCAAAACCTTGTGCCATGCGCAATACTAATAGTAAAATAGGTGAAAACCAGCCAATCTGTTGATACGTCGGAATCAAACCAATTAAAAAAGTGGCTCCACCCATGAGCAATAAAGATAATAAAAAAGGCGTTCTGCGTCCTTTCCTATCGCCCAAACTGCCAAAAAACAGCGAACCCAAAGGGCGTATAAAAAACGAAGAGCCTACAATGGCTAAAGTTTCCAAAAAATGGGTGTCTTCTCCACTCGGAAACAATTGATTACTAAGGACTTTTGCCAAAATGATGGCTAAAAACATGTCGTACCATTCCAATAACGTGCCTGTCGCTGAAGCGATGATTGCCAAGCGCATTTTTTTTGAGTCTGTTGCCATAATTCAAGTTTTTTGGCTTATCTGTACTTTTTGCGAAAACATATTTTTTTTTGGAACACATAGGGACATAGGACACATAGATTTTTTTGGAACACATAGGGACATAGGACACATAGATTTTTTGGAACACATAGGGACATAGGACACATAGATTTTTTTTAATTTATGAATTTTCAATGGGTTCAAAAAATCTATGTGTCCTATGCCCCTATGTGTTCCAAAAAAATCTATGTGTCCTATGTCCCTATGTGTTCTAAAAAATCTATGTGTCCTATGCCCTATGTGTTCCAAAAAAAATATGTTTCCGTCAAAAGTACAGGTAACCCGTTTTTTTTCATTAAAAATTCATCAAAGTTACAAAGAAACAAATTTTTTTTTGTTGCTTTGCGGCTTTGGACACTTCTTTTTGAGAAAATAAATTTAAATAAGACTATGAAATTTCTACTCGGCTACGATATTGGGAGTTCTTCGATAAAAGTCAGTTTGTTGGAAGCGGCAACTGGGAAAACAATCGCTACGGCAACTTCGCCCGATTCCGAAATGGCTATGGCTGCTCCAAAAGCGGGTTGGGCAGAGCAATCGCCCGATTTATGGTGGCAGGAAGTGGTTCGGGCAACCGCAAAACTGAGAAAAGCGTACCATTTTTACAAAATCGATGTGGGTGCAATTGGTATTGCCTATCAAATGCACGGTTTGGTGTTGGTGGACAAAGATTTGCAACCGTTGCGCCCCTCCATTATTTGGTGTGATAGCCGCGCCGTCGAAATCGGAGAGCGCGCTTTTAAAAATTTGGGTGAATCGCATTGTTTAGACAATTATCTGAATTCCCCTGCGAATTTTACGGCTTCTAAATTGCGGTGGGTGATTGAAAATGAACCCGAAATTTGGAAAAAAACGTATAAAATCATGTTACCCGGTGATTTTATCGCCTTGCGCATGACGGGCGAAGCGTGTACGACGGTTAGCGGTTTATCCGAAGGCGTTTTTTGGGATTTTAAAAAACGGGAAATTGCTCAAAATTTGCTTCAATATTACCATATTTCAGAAGATGTCCTTCCAAAACGAGTTAAAACCTTTGGAGAACAAGGTTTTTTGACCGCGAATGCGGCAATGGAATTAGGATTACAAAAAGGGACACCAATTACCTATCGCGCAGGCGACCAACCGAATAATGCGTTGTCGCTCAATGTGTTACATCCGGGCGCGATTGCGGCTACGGCGGGCACCTCGGGTGTTATTTACGGCATTACGGATAGAAATGAAGCAGATTTAAAAAGTCGCGTGAATACTTTTGTGCATGTGAACGATTCCGAAACGACGCGCCGAAATGGGGTTTTATTGTGCATCAATGGGACTGGAATTTTAAATTCGTGGTTGCGGCGGATGACGGGCGGTTTGGATTATGACGCGATGAATGCGGCAGCAGCGAAAGTCGCGCCGAATTCGGAAGGAGTGCTTTTTTTACCGTTCGGCAATGGAGCAGAACGGGTTTTAGAAAATCGCCAATTGAATGCGCAACTTTTAGGGGTTCAATTCAATCGGCATGGATTAGGGCATTTGTTTCGGGCGGCACAGGAAGGCATCGTTTTTTCTTTGAATTATGGTTTTGAAATTATGAAAAACGTTGGCGTTCAAGCAAATACGGTTCGGGCAGGACAAGCAAATTTGTTTTTGAGTCCGATTTTCCGAGAAGCCTTTGCGAATACGACGGGTGCAACGATTGAATTATACAATACGGATGGTGCGACGGGCGCAGCACGCGGGGCGGGGATTGGCATTGGTTTTTATAAAAATTTCCAAGAAGCATTCGTTGGTTTGAAGAAGTTGAAAACGATTGAACCCACTGTTCACTTACAAAAAGTGTATCAAGAAGGATATCAGCATTGGTTATTGCAAACACATAGGTATATAGGAGACATAACGCATTCATAATCAATGCGCTATGTCTCCTATATACCTATGTGTTTACAATGTTACAAACAATTATATTAACTATTATTTTATTATTTATGACAACATTAACTAAAACCGAGTATTTTAAAGGGATTTCAAGCATCCCATTTGAAGGGCGGAAATCGGATAATCCATTGGCTTTCAAATGGTACGATGAAAATCGCATCGTCGCGGGCAAGTCGATGAAAGAACATTTGCGCTTCGCCATCTGCTATTGGCACACATTCTGCGGAACGGGCGGCGACCCATTTGGAGTCGGCACGAAAGACTTTCCTTGGAATCACGGAAAGGACGCAAACAGTCGCATGAAAGCTAAAATGGATGCCGCATTTGAATTTTTTACGAAAATTCACGCGCCGTATTGGTGTTTTCACGATATTGATGTCATTGAAGACAGCGAAAATATCGCAGAATATGAAACCCGTTTAGCGATGATGACCGAGTATGCCAAACAAAAACAGGCAGAAACGGGCGTAAAACTTTTATGGGGCACGTCCAATTTGTTCAGTCATCCGCGTTACATGAACGGTGCGGCGACCAATCCTGATTTTGCAGTGGTTGCGCGGGCGGGTGTTCAAGTGAAAAATGCGTTGGATGCAACGATTGCTTTGGGCGGCGAAGGCTACGTTTTTTGGGGCGGACGCGAAGGCTATATGTCGCTGCTGAATACCAATATGAAACGAGAATTAGACCATTTAGCACAATTTTTAACCATTTCTAAAAATTATGCGCGGTCAAAAGGCTTTAAAGGCAAATTTTATATCGAGCCAAAACCTTGTGAACCGACTAAACATCAATATGATTATGATGCTGCAACGGTCATTGGTTTTTTAAAAACGTATGGTTTATCGGACGATTTTCAATTGAATTTGGAAGTCAATCACGCAACGTTGGCAGGTCATACTTTTCAACATGAGTTACAAGTCGCGGCGGATAACAAAATGTTGGGTTCGATGGATGCGAATCGGGGCGATAATCAAAATGGTTGGGACACCGACCAATTCCCAATGAATATTGGGGAATTGACCGAATCGATGTTAGTTATTTTGGAAGCGGGCGGTTTTAAAACAGGCGGGATTAATTTCGATGCCAAAACGCGACGGAATTCCACCGATTTGGAAGACATTTTCCTTGCGCACATCGGCGGTATGGATGCTTTTGCCCGCGCCCTCGTCGTTGCGGATGCGGTTTTGACCAAATCGCCGTATAAAAAAATTCGGGCAGAACGATATGCATCTTTTGATACAGGTTCGGGCGCGGCATTTGAAAAAGGTACATTGAAATTGGAAGATTTACACCATTTGGCAACGACAAGCGGCGAACCAAAACAACGAAGTGGTAAACAAGAATGGTTGGAAAATATTATTAATGATTATATTTAGATTTTTTGTTTAATCAAACTGAGAAACGCGTCTATGTGTGTAATATAGGCGCGTTTTGCAGTTTAAAACTTGTCACATGAACGACAATTGAGCATAAAACGTGTTTTTTTGTTAAAATAAATCTTCCAATAACAACTGATTCGTTATCACATTTAAATAATATTCATTTTTTTTAACGCCATAAGCCGAAACAATAGTTAAAAATACATTTTTCTTAGTACGAGTTTTTGTTTTGAAAATTTCTATTTTTTCCAATAATTGTGTGGCATAAGTCTTAGTGATTTCAAATATTGTTTCGTGAAATTTTAATTCTAACTTTCTTAGTACGTGACAAAAATACTTTTTATCACAGATTGAACAGATTCGACGAGATTTCACAGATTTTTTTGGATTTTAAGCATTGAAAATCCAAAAAAATCTGTGAAATCTTGTTGAATCTGTTCAATCTGTGATAAAAAGCCTTTTTGTCACGTACTAAGTATAAATTTACAAGTTGCGGCAACGCAAATAAACGAAAATCCCAATGCTGTGAAGCAGCATTAATATATTGAGTAGCATGAAAATCCAATGACCAATGCCAAAATAAATCATAAAACTCGCTAACAATACACTTACAATCAAATACGCATCCGTTCCCCAACGATAATTTTCATACAATCCCGCCAATGCTATTGTACTCAACAACAATAAATCAAATAAAAGGAACTCGCGCCAACCACCCCATTTATCTTCTTGGTAGATGTAGAAAACCAATAATCCAAATTGTAATATCCCACCGATAGACAAAATAAAATCATTTAATATTTTTTTATTCTTTTCAAACTGTTGAAAATCAGGTATTTTTGATTTAAATACATATTTGAGAAATGGTAAGTGATTTGCCCAAAAAGGATTTATCGTATTTGATTTTTGTTTGACTCCGTATTGAATTTGAATATCATCGCGTTCGGGTTGGAATGTGCCAAACCACATATCCCAAATGGCAAAAGTACCACCACAATTTTTATTTCGATATTCGGGGTTGCAACCGTGATGCACGCGGTGATGCGACGGCGTTACGATGAAATATTCTAACCAACCCGATTTATACACGATGGCATTGTGATTATAAAATTGAATGGAATAGTGAAGCGCGCCCATTAACACAAATTGTTCTGTCGAAACGCCCAAAATCGCCAACGGAACGAAAAAAGGCAAAGAAGTCAGCGACGAATACCAAGAATTGCGTATCCCTAACGACAAACTAAAATGTTCGCCTTCGTGGTGCACGACATGCACCGCCCACAACAACGGATATTTATGATGCAAACGGTGCATCCAATAAAAACACAAATCCCATGCAAATAGGGTAAAAATCCATTGTGCCGCCGTGTGCCATGCCGAAACCCACCCAATTGAAGCGTGTCTAAGGACAAAATCAAACCCTGTAATCTCAATGCCGCGACAAACCCAAGTCATCACATGTCCCGAATTGAGGTTGAAAATGATTTCACGCCAAGGAATCCGTTGCTTTTCGACGAAATGTAAATAGCACAGTTCCAATAAAACCAGCAGCAACATGACTAAAATGCCTAAAAATAAATTGACCATAATATTATTGTTTAACAAGATTTAACGCATCCATAGTAGGGGTTCAACGATAATCTGGAAATTTAATTGCAAGTTTTTCCGCAGATTTCACGGATTGCTTCGCAGATTTTCGCGGATTTCTAAGGGAAAAATAAAAAATCTGTGAAAATCTGCGGGAAAAATCGTTTCTTTCTGACAAAATCTCATTAATCCACAAAATTAATTCGTTATAAAACTAAATTTTATACTTTTGCAACAATCTTTGATAACTTTTGTCCCTTATAATCGTCTTTTAGTAAAAATATTAAACCAACCACGAAAAAAAACGAAACTCGAATGAGAATTTTTCTGAGAACTGCCCTTTTCATTGCTCTAAGTGCTACATTAAACAGCCTTTTTGCTCAAAATCAAGACATTGTTTTCAAACCCATCAAGCCAAAACCTACTTATAAGACTTCTAAAATTACAAATCTGCCCAAAATTGATGGCATTCCCAATGATGAATGTTGGAAATCTTTGCCAATCGCTACTGATTTTATCGCTTTCGAGCCCAAACCCAATACGCCTTCCGATTTGAAAACAGAAGTTCGGGTCGGTTATGACGATAATGCAATATATCTTTGCGCGTACCTCTATGATGACCCAAATAAAATTTTGCATGAATTGGGGCAACGCGACCAAGTGGAGGTAGCAGCCGATTTTTTCAATTTTAGTTTGGACACCTATAATGATGACCAATCCGCACAACGTTTTGGGGTGACGGCGGCGGGCGTTCAAGCGGATTCGCGGATTGCGCCCGGTTCGCAAAATGTGGATTTTAATTGGGATGTGGTTTGGGAATCTGCGGTCACGATTCAAGCGGATGGCTGGGTCGTTGAATATCGGATTCCGTATTCGGCATTGCGTTTCCCGAAAAAAAAGACGCAACAATGGGGCGTTCAGTTCACGCGGATCACGCGCAGGACGGGCGAACAGGCAACTTGGTCGCAAATTAATCCAAAAGAAAGTGGTTTTGTACAATTTTATGGCGATTTGGAAGGCATTGAAAACATTGAACCGCCTTTGCGCCTCTCTTTTTCGCCCTACATTGCAGGTACGGTGAGTCGTGACCCAACCGATAATGGTTATACCAATTCACGCAGTTTCAATGGCGGGTTGGATTTGAAATATGGTCTCAATGAAAGTTTCACGTTGGATATGACACTTATACCAAATTTTGGTCAAGTACAATCCGATAATAAACAATTGAATCTCAGCCCTTTCGAAGTTCGGTTCGATGAAAGGCGACCTTTTTTTACCGAAAGTACCGATTTATTTACGATGGGCGATTTGTTTTACAGCCGTCGTTTGGGTGGAACGCCGACTCGTTATTATGATGTCGGAAATCAACTTGGGGTCAATGAAGTCGTTAAAAAAAATCCGTCCGAGACTCAATTATATAATGCAACCAAACTTTCGGGGCGCACGAATGGCAATTTAGCCATTGGCGTTTTGAATGCTGTTGCCGCGCCCATGTATGCAGAAATCGAAAATGAATTAACAGGCACAAAACGAACTTATCAAACTTCTGTTTTGACCAATTATAATATTTTTACGATACAAAAAGTATTGAAAAACAATTCAGATGTAAGTTTTACGAATGCGAGTACCCTCCGACAAGGCGATGAACGAGATGCCAATGTTTCCGCCTTGCGCTTCAAATTGCGGGATAAAAAAAATAAATATGAATTGCAAGGTGTGGGGCGTTTGAGCCAGATTTTTGAAGTGAATAAAGCCACTTCGGTAGGCAAAAATTTCGCTTTTGGCGGCGGCAAAGTAAGTGGGAATTTTGTTTGGGGCGGCGGAGTCGAGTTCACCGATGATAAATGGGATCCGAATGATTTAAATATTTTTACGGGTAACAATTTGGTTTCCACAGGTTTAAATATTGGTTATAATACGTATGAACCCAAAGGTGTTTTTTTACAAACCCAGAGTTTTATGGGTGTCAATTATAATCAGCGTTACAAACCATTTTTATATGCTGATTTTGGCATCAATCAAGGTGTCTGGGCGAAATTCAAGAATCAATCTACGTTTAATTATAATATATTTTCAATGCCTTTTTGGTATTACGACTATTTCGAGCCGCGTGTCAATGGCAGGCGATATTATCATAATCCATTCGCTTTCATCAATTTAAATTATGGTACGGACAGTCGTAAAACGTTTTATAGCAATTTTAATTTGGCTCATGGTAATTTTTTGGGCAAAGAAGATGGGGCTTATACCAGTATTTCGGTGAATCCCAATTGGCGGGTGAGCAATCGTTTTAATCTTGCTTGGAATCTCCGTTTTGACAAAGACCAACTCAATTATGGATATGTCAGTCGCACAAGCGATGATGTGAATGCAGAGATTACCTTTGGTGGGCGCGGCATTAAAACCATAATTAACACATTATCAATGAGTTATAAATTTGATGCAACCAATAATATTACTTTTCGAGCGCGGCATTATTGGCGACAATTGGTGTACAAAGGGTTTTACGAATTGCAGTTGGACGGTACTTTGAAACCCAAAGCTTGGGCAAATACTGATGATTTAAATTATAATCTTTTTAATATTGATATGGTTTATAATCGTCAAATTGCGCCTGGCAGTTTTTTAAATATCATTTGGAAAAATAATATTTTTAATTCTGACCAATCCGACCAAGTACAATATCAAGGTTATGGCTATAATTTTCAGAAAACATTGGAAGCTCCTGAGAGTAATTCGTTGACGATTAAGCTAATATACTATTTTGATTATTTAAATTTGAAACAAATGGCGAAACGTTGGAATTAGGATTAAATGGGATTTTTTTGGGATTAAATGGGATTGATTTTTTAAGATTTTTAGGATTATCTCAAAAATCCTAAAAATCTTAAAAAATCAATCCCATTTAATCCCAAAAAAATCCTATTTAATCCTAATTCCAACGCCCCACAATTTACTTTTGTTTAATCGTAATCAACCTATTTTTATACTTAATGAATTCAGAATCAATGTATTCGTGCAATTGCGTCAGTGTATCGAATTGGTCAAACAATTCTTTATAATCATGCGTCTGACGACTCGCATTCCGCAACGTGACATAATCCAAAATATGATCTTCTGTAATATGCTTAGAATTTTCACAAAAAACCGTCAATTTT
>JBDKKX010000075.1:0-14322 GCA_039795795.1 Bacteroidota bacterium
AAAACCTAAAAATCAGGTTCTGGTTGTGTAGCTGACATAATTTTGCGGCGACGATATAATTTGGGTGGATCAAGCGACCGTTCCGATTTCAAAACAGGCAACACTTCTCGCGTACCCGTCGGCGCGTTGAGGAAAAAAGGCGTAAATTTTTCCGCCGTCACCCCTTTAATCACCCGCGCCCAATCAAAAGCGGGACCAATATCGCATTTATCCTCGCGATAATTCACATGGGAAACAATGCCGTCAAAGCCAACCACCTTCGAGGTCGTCGCAAAACGCAAATCTTCAGGCATAAAAGCACGTTTTATCCCATAAGCCGCCGTCAAATAACGCAATAAAACGATGATTGCCTCATACTGCACATCCGTATAAGTTGCATAATATTGACTATCTCGATATTTTTTATCCAACTTCACATACTCCGCAGTGTCTTCTAACAAACAATAGCCGTCCCCATAAGCCGTTTTCAACGTCGTTCCTTCCAAAGTCAAAGGACCATAATTGGAAATTTCAATCGCAATACTCGCTTTGCTGAACGTCCCATTACCGCCCAAATTGTTGCGCCCAATGTGGTAAGACCAAAATTCCGACCCAAACAGCCGATATACCAACCCATCTCGCGCTATCACGTACGGCACAGAGACATGCGTATCCTCTTTCGTGAGGGTAAAAATGTCGCCCTGCAAATGCCCCATCGTAAAATGCAACAAAATTTGTTTTTTTTCAAACTTTTCTGTGTAATAATAGTCCGAATGACCATCCGCAGGCACACAACTAACGACTTTGAATTGCAAATTCGGTTCGTTGCGAACGGTCAACAACGCAGGCGTGAGTTTGAACTCGCCTTTGAACCCCGTTTCTTTAAAATTTTTTTCTGTTTCGATGACTTTTTGGAAATCCATTTCGATTCGAGCTTTTAATGAGTAAACCAAGTTTCGGGAAGATGCACAAATATATATCCTTTTTTTATGATTGCGCTTTTTTTTTGAAAAATTGTGATACAATTGAAACGCGGATAACGCAGATTTTACGGATTTACACAGATTTTTTCTTGTCATTCCGTAGGAAACTTAGATTCCTACGAAATGACAAGAAAAAATCTGTGTAAATTCGTAAAATCTGCGTTATCCGTGTTCCAATGATACCATAATCCTTACAAACGCGGGTCAATCGCCTCACTTTCCAACGCCATCACCCCAAAAACACATTCATACACGCGTCGAATCGGCTCATTGCGCACAAATCGATCCAACCCTTCCACACCTAATGCAAATTCGCGCAATGCCAAAGCCCGTTTCGCAGACAAACCGCGTTGTTTCAACCGTTCCAAATTATACGGCAAATCGTAATCTGCACCATATATAATACGCAAATATTCTTTTCCACGACATTTAATTGCGGGTTGAACTAAACCCGATTTTTCAGTACGCATAATGAAATTCAAAGGTTTGACCACCATGCCTTCGCCCCCTTTTTCTGTCATTTGTTCCCACCAAGTGGTTGCCCTTTCAATACTTTTTGCATCGTTTAAATCCACCATTTTGGAAGGCGTTGCCATTAAAAAAGATGGGTCTGCCTTACAAAAATCGGCAATTTGCTCCAAATGCCAAATATGATTCTTGTCAAAATGCGTCCTATCATCGGTTGCCATCAAATGAAACGGAGCTAAAACCAATCCTTCAATGCCATTTGTGTCTTTACAGTAACGCCGAAACGCATCTGTATATAAATCAATACTATAACTTTTTTGCGCATACATATTTTTCAAATGTGCCATATCAAGTCCTCGTTGCGAAGCGGTTTCTAAAATCGGTTGCACCACTTTTAAAGCATGTTTCGCCGCGCTCGCTACGGCTGCATATTGTTGTAAAATCAAGGCTTTCGCTTTTGCAGACCAAGGCATCAACTCGCAATCCAAACAAACCCAGGTTGTTTCATGCTTTGTCCAAAAATCAGTTTGCGTCAAAGCCACTTGAACTTTCGCAATAAATTGATTTTCAATATCTTGTTCATTAAAAAAAGCTCTACCTGTGCGCGTATAAACCACTCCAACTCGTTTTTCAATACTGCCAAACCGTTTCAACGCAGCCGCTTCATCCTTGCAAACAATCACAATAGCCCTTGACCCCATGTGCTTTTCCTCACATACGACTTGGTCAATGCCCATTTTTTTGAAATAATCAAACGCTTCCGTCGGATATTCCAAATAATGAGGATGTTTACTCGTCTCGCTCGGCGACATCGTCGGGGGTAAATAAATCATCCATTTCGGGTTCATGCCAAAACGACTCATTACTTCCAATGCCGCAGCACTATTGGATACTCGAATATCAATTCTACCATGTATTTGAGTTTCAACGAGTTGTTTAGATAAAAAAGGTTCTATATCAATCACATCATCCGCTTCGTGTTGCGCAGAAAAAGTAGGTTTTTCGGGAATCAACGGTTTTTTAGGCACGCAATAAACCCTTTTTGCAGGAATACTGACCAATTGACGCTCTGGATAGCGCATCGCAGTCAATTTTCCACCAAAAACACAACCTGTATCCAAACAAATTGTATTATTTAACCATTCCGCTTCGGGCGTAGGCGTGTGTCCATAGACGACCATCGCCTTCCCGCGATACTCGCCCGCCCAATTGTAACGAACTGGCAACCCAAATTCATCCGTTTCACCCGTCGTTTCGCCATAAAGACAAAATGCCCGAACCGCCGCAGAACCGCGTCCTTGCATTTCCTCCCGAATGCCCGCATGTGCAATAACCAACTTTTTGTTGTCCAAAACGTAATGACTGCGCAAATTATCCAAAAAATCCTTCACTTTTAAGTTAAATTCTGGCGTTTCTAATGCCATTTGCGCCACTGTTTCTGCCAACCCATGCGTCAATTGAACGTCACGACCTTGCAATTTTTTCAATAATTTCGCATCGTGATTGCCTTGCACGCAGAATGCCGTACCCGCTTCTACCATTGCCATCACCAATTTCAAAACCGCAGGAGAATCCAATCCCCTATCCACCAAATCGCCTAAAAACAACACTTTTCGACCTTCAGGATGCGAAATTTTTATATTTTCAATAGTTTGATTATCAATGATGTAACCTAATTTTTGCAATAATTCAATCAATTCTTCATAACAACCATGAATATCGCCAATGATGTCAAAGGGACCGTGTTCATCACTTTTATTCGTCCACAATTTTTCGAGAACAACTGCTACTTCATTCGCCTCTGTTTCCTTTTCAATGGTATAAATATTATGAAAACCTTCTTTGCGTAAGCCGCGCAAACCTGCCCGCATGGTTTTTAACTGATTGAAAATCACTGTTTTAGGAAAATCGCGGTCTATCCGTTGTTCGTGTCGTGCGACCAAAACCTTTTCATGTATATCCATCACGAGCGCGACACAAAGACAATGATGCGCCCGCGCAATATCCAACAATTTCCTACGGTCTTCCACTCGAATATTTGTCGCATCCACGACCGTTAATAAACCTCGTTTCAATCGTTTTGCGAGAATGAAATACAAGGTTTCAAATGCATCGGGCGTTGCTTCCAAACTATTTTCGTCATTGGAAACGATGCCGCGACAATAATCCGAAGATAAAATTTCAGTTGGTTTAAATAATCGCTTCGCCAACGACGATTTACCCGAACTGCTTGTGCCAATTAAAACAATGAGTGATAATTCTGGAATTCTTAAAGTCATATTAAATTGAATTCGATATTTTAAAAATAGCCATTTGAGAAGGCGTGCCCACGAGTTCGTCCACATCTCCAACGCCTTGAATTTCAACACTATAACCAAATTGGTTACAGATTTTTTCCGTCCAAACGGCAAATTCAGCTCGTGTCCATTCAAAGCGGTGGTCATCATGCCGAAAAGCACCTGCGGTCATGGTTTCATACTTGACATTATATTCCGAATTCGGAGTAGTGACAACCACCGTTTTCGGTTTCGCAAACTTAAAAACACTTCGTTCCAACGAGGATAATCGTTCCAAATCCAAATGTTCAATGACTTCAATCAGTGCCGCCGCATCAAAACCAGCCAATCGCTTGTCCCGAAACGTCAATGAACCTTGCATCAAATGCAATCTTTCTAATTCACGCGGAGACATTCGGTCAAAATGAAGGCGGTCTTTTGCTTTATGCAGTTCGGTCATGGAGACATCCATGCCCACAATTTTGTCAAATTGTCCATTTTTTTTCAGAATTTGCATCAAACGCCCCTCTCCACAACCCAAATCTATAACAGATTTAGCCCCACTTTGGACTAAAATCGTCGCCGCCGCTTCCAAACGCTGATAATGCAAATGATTTTTACGCTTTTTGACCTCCACAATCGGCGCAGATTCCGCGATTTCGTCCTCTTCTTCGTCCTCATTTTCAATCGTTTCGGTCAATTGAGTCATTGCCAATTTAGTTAAATTGCCAATATTGCGCAAATAACGCCGAACAATAACGGGTTTATTCGGATGCACAGGCAACCAATCCCCCCCTTTTGCCAACAATTTCTCCACCTCATGTTTACTAATATAGTAGTGTTTTTCACTATCAAAAACGGGCAATAACACAAAAAGATGCGATAGTAACTCCTTGATAGTCATTGTGTTACGCAAATGAATCGTGAAATAAGAACTATTTCCCCAATCTGTAAACACGGCATCCAAAGGATGATTTTCAACCTTCACTTCATAACCCAAAGGTTCAAAAACCAATCGTAACAATCCTTCACCACCTTTAACCTTCACCACTGCCATCGTAACTTCTAAAGGCATTTTTTGGTCAACAAGCTCTGGACGATTTTCGCAACGCCCGTTCATCGCGGACGCAAACACCGCACTAAT
The DNA here is from genome assembly GCA_039795795.1 of Bacteroidota bacterium. Taxonomy (GTDB): domain Bacteria; phylum Bacteroidota; class Bacteroidia; order Chitinophagales; family Saprospiraceae; genus JAAFJT01. Next base: position 4,851 of record JBDKKX010000075.1, read on the forward strand.
CGCGTGACTCATAAACGAAGAAGCAACGTATGGGCGGTCATTCACATAATGTTGCAACGAAACACTACTATTCGGCGTTTTCAGCTGCCGAACCAAGTTAATCGCATCCATTTCTAACAAAAGTGCCACAGAACAGCGTTCCAAAGTGGCTTCGGGGTAAAAAACGTGCGCTTTTCCACCTGTAATCTCGAAAGATTGTACTTTATCGGGATGTTTGTGAAGCAAAAAACCGATATCCGTAGCGGGCGCGTGCGTCGTAGCAATCGTTAAAAGCATAATATTAGAGTTGGTAAACAAAATAAAAATTAGGGTGCAAATATGCAAGAAGTTTTTGTCGTTGTACAATTATATGTGTAGAATTGCATCCAATTGCACGTAAAATTATTGTTTTATTAAAAAAACTATTCAAATGATAAAAGGAATCAGCATCGTTATCCTCCTTTTCGGAACGATATTTTTGTACGTAAAGGAAGTCCCGTATTTTACGAACACGTTTGAAATCAATTACTTATTATTTCGTGCGTTGGGTATTGGCGCAGTACTGGGTGCAATTGTCGGCTGGATGCAGGCGAAAAAAACATCCGATAGTTTGGAAAAAACGCAATGGTTTTTAATCTGCATTATTGGTTTAGCTCTTGCGGTGCCGCCCGTAGCCAGTTTTACAAATCATGCGTTTGCGTCTGGTGAAAAAAGCAAGTTATCTGTACAATTTTTAAATCAGAAAGCATTGAAAACCAATCGTTTCGGTGTTGGTCGGCATGAACGCGCTGCAACGACACCCGATGGCGGCGCAGATTTTTTTTATACAACTTTTTTGTTTAAAAACGAATCGCAGCGCGTGCGCAGTAAAGGCAGATTATTTCCAGCAGAAATGGCATCTGGAACGACCGTCGAATTACCTGTGCAAAAAGGTTTTTGGGGGTTTTCATTTGTAACGCTGAAATAATAAAACGACTTGTAGTAAGTTGCAGCAATTTCCGCTTTGGAAAATTAGGGTGTAATTGGAACACGGATGACCCGCATTTTTGCTTGTCCTTCCGTAGGAAACGCCCGTTTCCTACAGAAGGACAAGCAAAAAGCCTATTTTTTACAAAAAAAAGGGTAAATTGCGTACAAAATACGACATTTTTTTTAAATCGGCACATTTTGCCTATATTTGCACGTCGATTCTTTTAGTTGAACCAACCCGAAACTTGTTCTAACAAATTACATCATTCCTTATGAAAAAAAAAGTTTTAGTCACAGGCGGCTGTGGCTATATTGGCAGCCACACGATTGTGGATTTAATAGATAACGGTTTTGAAGTTATCTCTGTCGATAATTTTGTAAATTCAGAACCTTCTGTTTTAGAAGGTATCCAAAAAATTACAGGTCAATCTATTACAAATTACAATATAGATTTATGTGATTTAAATGCAACTCAAAAAATTTTCAAAGAACATGCGGATTTGACAGGCATCATTCATTTTGCAGCCCTCAAAGCCGTTGGTGAATCCGTAGAACAGCCTTTGCGGTATTATAAAAATAATTTATTAAGTCTTTTAAACATTTTAGAATGTATTGAGACTTTTAAAATTAAAAATTTTATATTTTCGTCTTCTTGTTCTGTCTATGGCAATGCAAGGGCTTTGCCTGTGACCGAAAAAACACCTCGACAAATTGCTGAAAGTCCGTATGCGCGCACTAAACAAATGGGCGAAGACATTATTAGCGACTTTTCATTAGTGCATCCTTGGTGCAATTGCGTCAGTTTGCGGTATTTCAACCCTGCGGGTGCGCACGAATCTGCTTTGATAGGGGAATCCTCCCGAAATGTTGCCAACAATTTAGTACCCGTTATTACAGAAACTGCCATTGGCAAACGTCTTGAAACAGTCGTTTTTGGGGACGATTATCCGACCCGAGATGGCAGTTGCATTCGAGATTATATTCATGTAATGGATTTAGCAAATGCGCATACCAAAGCATTACAATATGTTATACATCAAAAAAATTCATCCAATAACGAATTATTCAATCTCGGCATTGGTGAAGGTGTTAGCGTTTTAGAAGCGGTTCATGCGTTTGAAAAAACGACAGGTAAAAAATTAAATTACCGCATCGGACAACGCAGACCTGGGGATGTCGTTGCGATTTATGCCAATAATGACCGTGCCAAACGGAAATTAGGCTGGTCGCCAACCCGCGCTGTGGAGGCAATCATGCAGACCGCTTGGGCTTGGGAACAACGCCGTAATTAACAGTTTTCAGCATAAAAGTTATAATTTAAACAAAATTTTAGTTGTAACTTTTGTGCTGAAGCAATGAATTTTTTTCAACTACTTTCTGCAAATGCAATCGTAACTAATTGAATTTCAGCATCTGGCAACTCGTCTAAAATCGCTTGACAACAGGATTCTAACGTCGCACCCGAAGTCATCACATCGTCCGCAAGTATAATTTTTTTGCCGCGTAACGCCATCGGATGCCGCAAGGCAAAAACACCTGCTGCATTTTCCAAACGTTTTTGACGAGACATCTTCGTTTGGGATTCGGTCATTTTCGTTTTATATAAGTTGTTGATTATCAACGGTATTTGCATGGATTCGGACAAACCTTGTGCAAAGACTTCTGCTTGATTATAGCCGCGCAAATGTTGCTTTTGCGGGTGCATCGGCACTGGAATCAAACAATCTGCTTCCGCAAAAGGTGGCGCACGACTTAACGCATAACCATACATGCGACCAATTTCTGTTGCCGCGTATGGCTTATCACGATATTTTATATGGTGAATGAGTTGTTGTACGCGACTTCTGCGCGTAAACCAATAGCAAGCAGCAGCTGCTTTTATGGGAACACGTCCTGTCAAACGCTCTGTAAATGTATTGTTAAAAGGCGTTTTATGAAACGAAGTTTCTGGCAAATCGGCTTGGCAATGCAAACAAATATGCTTCTCCACTTGAAGCAAGGGCGCGTCGCAGCCTAAACAAAGGCGCGGATACAGAATGGATAAAAAATCTTCCCAAAAACGTTCAAAAAAAGAGAATAGTTTTTTCATAGTGGTTGATATAGGCTTGTTTTGGGTGCAATGTACACCGTATTGGTTAGCTTGTCAAGGGTTTATAAAACATTTTTTTTTAAATGATAGGATTTCTTTTGATATAATTTAAAACAAAATATGGTTGTTTTTTTTAACACATAGGAACATAGGGACATAGGATACATCGTTTTTTTTAACACATAGAGGCATAGGAGACATAGGTTGTTGATTTTCATGGTGTTATGTATTTTTAAATCTTTTTTTTTACTTTTTTTTGTTTTTATTCGTTAGAACACATATAGTTTTCTATATTTGTTCCGAATTTCATCTATCATATTTTAAAATCAATGTATCCAATGCACCTTTTTTCTGAATTTCCACCTGCAAGCAAAACCGATTGGTTGGCTAAAATTCAAAAAGATTTGAAAGGTAAATCTATCAACGATTTGTTTTACAAAGTTGGCGATTTGCAAATTGCTCCTTTTCTTTCCAAAATAGATTTGGTTGAAAAAATGGCTCCTTTGGCGGCTGGGCGTGAAACAAATCATTGGGATATTAATGAAAATATTTCCGTAAAAGAGGATTTCAAATTGGCTAATTCATTGGCTTTGAAGGCTTTAGCAGGTGGTGCCTCTGCATTGTGTTTTGAGGTGGAGTCATTTCCCAAAGCAACAAATTTGGCAATTTTGTTAAAGGATATTGAATTGGATTATATTCAAACTTCGTTTTTGGAAAAAACGCGCAATCAAAACCCATTGTCGTTTTTGAAAAATTTAAAACAATATATTGAAAAAACAGGCAAAAATCCTGCGGAGATACGCGGTTCTGTTCATTTCGACCCCTTTGCAGATGGTCATCAAGACATTAAAATTGCATCCGAATTGGTACTTTGGGCAACCGAAAATTTGCCGCGTTTTAACGTCATTACGGTTCGGGAAACATTTCAAGAAAATGTCATTGAATCATTGACTGACCTGTTCAATGCTGCCACCGTGTATTTGGATAAAATCAGTGAACGCGGTATTGATATTTCAAAAATTGTCAATGCGATGCAATTTTCAGTGACGGTTGGGACGAAATTTTTTATAGATATAGCAAAAATCAGAACTCTTAAAATATTGTGGGGCAATATTTTAAGTGCGTACGGGGTAGAACCTACCTTGCCTTTCCTTGTTGCGGACACGCATAACATGCCGAATATTACAAATCCGCATACGCCCAAAATTCAAGCGGCGACTCAAGCAATGGCAGCGACGATTGGCGGTATCAATGTGTTAACGGTTACGCCTTCGGATGCGTTTTCGGACGCGGTGCGTGGAGAAAGTAGTGATTTTAATCGACGAATTGCTCGAAATGTACAACATTTGCTGCAAGCCGAATCGGGTTTTACGCATGTGATTGACCCTGCGGCGGGTAGTTATTTTGTTGAAACGTTGACGCAACAGTTTTGTGAAACAATTTGGAAAAAGTTGAATTTTGCGAACACATAGTTAGGTTAGCGGAAAGTTTCCGCCAAATTACACGAATTTGCACGAATAATTCGTGTAATTTGAGACAAAATCAAGAATAGATTATGGTTTTAATATAAATACCGTTTGGAAGGCTTGAAATCTTCCAAACGGTTGATAACTAATGATTTATGATTTTATTTTTTTTTCACTTTCAGCAGTTTCATTTGCCCGCATCTTATGGTACCACAAATAGAGACTCCAAAAAACAGTGGCAACAAAGACGACCAAAAGCGGGATATAGTAGTGCCGAAAAAAAGAATGGAAATAGGTGCCAATTAAAATATAGGCAGTAGCAATGCAAAGTTTCAAAACAATTAACTCGGCATTCGACCTACAGGTATTCATTTTGAAAAATTCATAGTTATTTGATTTTTAATGGTTTAACTATTTTTTGCTTTCATACTATGGTTTTCGGATTGAATCGTCTTTAAAATATCGGACATGTATTCTGCCTGTATCTGCTGAATTTCCAACAATTTCTGTCCTTGATAGTTCATCAAATGGTCTATTTTTTCGTGCAACATGCGAATTTCTACTTCGGATTTCAGGTTTGTTTTGTAATCACTGTACGCATGTAAACGGTCTTTTTCGGATTGCCGATTCTGACTCATCATAATGATTGGTGCTTGTATCGCCGCTAAACACGATAAAATTAAATTCAAAAAGATAAATGGATAGGTATCAAAACCGTTTTTCACTACCGAATTGATTAACATCCAACACATTAAGAATAAGAAAAATGATATGATAAATGTCCAACTCCCTCCAAATAAAGCTATTTTATCCGAAAGGCGTTGACCAAAACTCAAAGGCACTTGTTCGTCATTTAACAATTGATGTGCAATGATTTCGTGGTCGGTTAAACTTTTGATAATTTGTTTTTCGAGCGCAGTGGTTTCGTCATTATCATTATTGATAATTTGTTCGATATACTGCTGCCGATAAATGTTTAAACTTTCAATCGAAATATAGTCTGATGTCGTGAAATTGGGAAAGTCTTTCTTGATAAGGTTAAAAATCGGCTGTCGAACCGCCGCACCAACCCGCACTTCCGCCCCATCATAATCTTGTTTGGATACGTAACATTGCATTGTTGCCATTATAAAATATTGCTTAAATGGTTTTTTACAAAATTTTAACGAACAAAACGTCGTAAGTGCAACTTGCGACGTTCTAAATCACCACTCATTCTACTGAACTACCATAATCTATATTTTGTTACCTTTATAATACAGCCTTTGGAGGGTTGAAACCCTTCAAAGGCTGTATTCATTCATCAATAACAATTATCCCCAAATCGTACGCGCCGTTTTGACCACTAATTCCAATTTCCGCCATTGGTCTTCTTCCGTCAAGGAATTGCCATGCGACGTGCTCGAAAAACCGCATTGTGGACTTAAACACATATTGTCAAGAGACATATATTTTGCCGCTTCGTGAATCCGCGTTGTTAATTCTTGGACGGTTTCCAATTGTGGCAATTTGGACGAAACCAAGCCGAGTACGACCTTTTTATGCTCAGGCACGAAGCGCAAAGGTGCGAAATCGCCAGAACGTTCATCATCATATTCTAAAAAATATGCATCTACATTCAATTGATTGAAAAGGACTTCTGCAACAGGTTCGTATCCACCTTCTGCAAACCAAGCACTCCGATAATTCCCCCGACACAAGTGAATCCCAACCGTTAAATCTTTCGGACGGTCATCAATCACCGAATTAATCAATTTTGCATACGTGCGCGGCAATTCATCGGGGTCTTCTCCACGTTCTTTGGCAGCTTCGCGCATTTTCGGGTCGCAGAGATATGCTAAATTCGTATCATCCAATTGCAAATACCGACAACCTGCCGCGTATAAAGCCGAAATTTCAGTCCGATACGCTTGCGATAAATCGTTGAAAAAATCATGCATATTCGGATAAGAAGTAATATCAATCGATTTTCTGCCGCCGCGAAAATGAATCATGGTCGGAGACGGAATCGAAACTTTGGGCGTTTGATGCGTGACCGATTTTAAAAAGTTAAAATCATCGACTTGGATATTCCGTGAATGTTGCAATTTGCCTGTAACGCTCAATTTCGGGGGTGTCCAACCATCCACCGATTTTGCATTGGGATTGGAATGGATACTGCCTGTGACACTGACTCCGTCTAATTGTTGCAAAAAATCAAGGTGAAAAAAATCTCGGCGAAATTCTCCATCTGTAATCGCTTGAATACCAATAGATTCTACTTTTTGAATGGTTTCTGCAATGGCTTTATTTTCGGCTTCACGGAGTACGTCCGCAGGCACTTTGCCTAATTTCCACTCGTGACGCAATGCTAACAATGTTTTTGGACGCAATAAACTGCCCACATGGTCTGCCCGAAAAGGCGGTTTTTGTTGACTCATTTTAATTAAAATTAAAGTTTAATAATTAGTTACTTACTCATGCAAAAGCGCAAATAATGCCGCCCATCAATGCCATGCAAATTGCCCAATATCCGACATGAATGGCTATATATTTCCAACTTTTGCGTTCAAACAAAGCGTTGATGCTAATCACAGGCAGCAATAAGCAAACCGTTGTGACAATACCATGAAAAGCACCATGTTTAAAGGTGCGAAAATTAGAACCATATTTTGTCATGATAGAGCTAAATGTTTTGCCAACTTCTGAATTTGGGTCGAAAAACCCAGGTTCATCGACCAATAAGGAGTACAAACCCATCGCATGAATCGTCGCAGGCAACAAACTAACGGCGATTAGGAAACTTAACAATAAACTTGCACCTAAAATCGCCATCATATTTGCGGGTTGTGGGTTGGTACCACTTTCGCGCCGCCAAATCGTACCCATGACGTTATCATTGTACCAAACAAAACCGACCAATAACGGAATGATGCTGGTCAACGCAACTACAAGAAAATTAATATGCATTGATTTACGAGTTTAAAGATGAAAAAAAAATCATTGAAAGCGCAAATGTAGTTTTTAAAATGGAAATTTGCGCTTTCAAATCAGGATTAAAATGGGTTCAGAAAAAATATATACACGCAGTTTTCGCTTGCGCAAAGCCTATTGGACGACGGCGATTGTCTTGTTTAGTTATTTTCGGCTTTGGTTTTTGAAAAAAATATGGGGACAATCGTGGTACGATGCTCGAATTGTCGCGCTTCATCTGCGCAATGCAGAACGGGTGCGCGATGCCATCTTGCAACTCAAAGGTTTATTTGTAAAATTAGGGCAAATGTTGTCCATTTTGTCCAATTTTCTACCGGATGCATTCCAAAAACCGTTGGAAGCCTTGCAAGACCAAATGCCGCCAAGACCTTTTGAAAAAGTTCAAGCTCGGATTTTGCGCGAATTGGGCAAACCAGTGGAAACGCTTTTTGCTCATTTTGAGGAAAAGCCCATTGCTGCTGCGTCGATTGGACAAGTGCACCGCGCTCGATTGCACGATGGTACGGAAGTCGTCGTTAAAGTGCAACATATTGATATTGAATCTGTTGCGCAAATTGATTTGGAAATCATTCGCCGTTTGACGCGCTGGATTGCTTGGTTTATGGACATCAAAGGGATGGATTACGTATATACGCAAGTGCGCAAAATGATTGAAGAAGAATTGGATTTCACGCGAGAAGCGAATTCAATGGAACGTGTTCGCGCCAACCTTGCGGAAGATGTGGGGATGACCGTTCCAATCGTGCACCGCGCTTTTTCGACGAGCAAAGTGATTACTTCCACTTGGCATCAAGGCGTGAAAATTTCTAATTTGCAACAATTGGACGATTGGAAAATCGACCGCCGCCATTTAGCGACGGTTTTGTTGAAAGCGTATTGTCGGATGTTATTCAAAGATGGTTTCTATCACGCCGACCCGCATCCTGGTAATATTTTGGTGCAACCAGATGGTACGATGGTTTTGTTGGATTTTGGCGCAGTGGCGGCGATAAGTCCAAATTTGTTGACGGGCATTCCTCAATTGATTGAAGCGGCGGTTCGGAATGATACGGCAGCGATGGTTGCCGCGCTGCATTCGATGGGATTTATTGCCCAAAGTCGTGATGCTGAACAAATGGCGGAAAAAATGCTTTCCGCAGTACGCAATTTTCTGCAAAATGAGGTTAAATTTGAAGGGTTGAACTTTAAAGAGATAGAAGTCGATCCGTTTAATAATAGTTTGTACAGCCTGATTCAAGAAATTGGTTTTAGCGGCATTGCGGGAACGGTGCAAGTACCCAAAGATTATGTTTTGTTAAGCCGCATGATTACCTTATTATTGGGATTATGTAACGTGCTCGACCCAAATTTAAATCCGTTGGATGTCATCCGACCTTATGGACAACAATATTTATTAGGTGAAAAAGAAGGGATTTTTGCTTATGTCAGTGGGATGTTGCGGCGGAATGTGGCAACTGCGCTCGGTTTGCCCGATGAATTGCATCAAGTGTTGCAAAAAGCCAAGAAAGGAACGCTTGAAGTGAATAATTTGGATGTTCGGAACGGTGCGCGCCTCTTATATTATGGTTTGCAACAATTGATTTTTGCGTTATTGTGGATAACGAGTGTTGGGTTGGGTTTTGCATTTTGGAAGGACGGTGCGCAACAATGGGTTCGTTGGGCGGGTTTTGCGAGTGCATTTTGGTTATTTATGCTGTATCGGACGATGCGGAAAGGAGAAAAATATTTGTAAGTTTGTGCTTTGTAAGGAGTAAAAAGAATTACGATACGAATTGGAACACAGATGACGCAGATTTTACGGATTTGCACGGATTTTTTTGAGCCTACGCTTAAAATTCGACATAAATTCAAAAAAAATCCGTGCAAATCAGTAAAATCCGCGTCATCCGTGTTCCAATTCGCTCTACATAAAATTAAAATTTGGGAAATCAATGTTTCAATATCAAACCTATCCATTCCGAAAACCGCCCGAATTACAGGGCGACCTATCCAAAAT
>JBDKKX010000076.1:0-14285 GCA_039795795.1 Bacteroidota bacterium
TTTTTTAAACCATTTAAAATATCACCAATAATAATTCAAATATTCTTGGTGATATTTTTTTTGTTAAAAATAATGAAATTTTTATTATATTTCTATTTGCAATTCATTAAAGGTTTGTATATTTGCATGGTCAACAGTTTTTTACTAACTAACTTTAAATATTTAACATGTTTTATAAGAAAAAATTATTTTTATTTTTATTTTTATTTTCTATTACTATATTTAATATTAAATGCACTCCAGAGGCATTATTTGTTATAAGTATTCTCGTATCGCCAACTGGTACGGCAGAAACAGCTAAGAATACTAATAAACTAATAGGTAATTGGAAGACAAAAACTCCTGGTACTGATTGCAATACTGATATTAACTTAGTCTTTACATCAACTCTCGTTACTTCTTCTAAAACTTCATACACTTGTAAGACAAGTGAAAGTGGTACTTGGAATATACTTCTTACAACATTAAATATTAAACTAACATCACAAACTATTTCTGGTACAGTTTCTTTTATAAATGATAACGAATTTACGTTATCTTATAAACGTAATGGTGTTGATGTAATTGAAACTTATATCAAAAAATAATAAATTATATAAGTTAATTAAAATTTTAATTTTATTTAAATGAAAAAAAACTCCATTTATCTATGCACTATTTGTGCATGGATAGGCAGTGCTATCTCCTTAAAGGCACAAATCGCCATCAATGCCGATAACTCCTTACCACATGCTTCTGCGATGTTAGAGATAAAATCCAATAATAAAGGTATTTTGTTTCCACGCATGACCCTTGTGGAACGCAGTCTCATTAAAACTCCAGCAATTGGTTTGATTATTTATCAAACCGATAATCAAGCAGGTCTTTACCATTACACGAGTACGGGTTGGAAGAATTTGAATAGTAGTTCTATTATTAGCTACTTGCAATTTGTCTCTAAAAATGGTAATGAAGGTTATCGGCTTTATGGCAGAGACACCATGCAGCAAAATAAGATTGGTTCTGATGCCATTGATTTATCTTCTACCATTGCAGGTGGTGCAGCAAATAGTTTAGGTGCAACAGGAGATTATGCCTTAGCAGTCGGTCTTAATGTCAAAGCCAGTGGACAATTTTCCCTTGTAACTGGTTTTCAAAATGTTGCTTCGGGTGTTGGAAGTGCTGCTTTGGGAACAACCAGTGTTGCATCTGGTAATATGTCTTTTGCAATGGGTAATAAAGCCAATGCCACTCAATTACATAGTTTTGCTTTTGGCGAATCGGCGAATGCAAGTCAAGTTGCTGCGGTAGCTATGGGTAAAAATGCAATCGCTTCGGGTGCAAATGCAGTTGCCATTGGTCTTAGTAATCAAGCTACAGGGAATGGTGCTTTGGCATTAGGTGCGGGTACAAAAGCGACAGGTAATGTTGCAACAGCTATGGGTTATCAAACGATTGCTTCGGGTGTAACTGCCACTGCTATTGGAAATCAAACCACTGCTTCGGGTATCAGTGCCACCGCTATAGGTAATTTAACTACTGCGTCGGGTACAACTGCTTTAGCAAATGGTTATGCTTCCACAGCTTCGGGTAATTATGCTTTGGCACATGGTTATACGGCTACGGCATCGGGTGATGTGTCTGTTGCGTTAGGAGATTTTGCTGTTGCTGCTGGAAAAACAGCTGTTGCATTAGGCAATCGTACTGCGGCTAAAAGTTTTAGTGAAATCGCTGTTGGTTCTTTTAATACGGATTACACTGCTGCTGGTGTCGCTACTTTTAATGTTGCAGATAGAGCATTTGGAGTCGGCATTGGTAGCAGTAATAGTGATAAAAAAGATGGTTTGATTGTTTATAAAGATGGAACATTAAGTCTTAACAATCTTACAACAGCTCCTGTAAAGACTGGAAATAGACTTTATGTTTATGAAAATAGTTTGAATTATAATGGAGAACGATTAGAAAGTTCTCAATTAGAAAGTATTGTACAGGATAATAAAATGGGTTATCGTTTATTAGGGTATAATCCAGCCAACTATGGCAATATTGGTAATATTGCTTTAGATTTATCCGCTTCGTCTGGCGCATCTACAACCAGAGGCGCTACTGGGGATAATTCGGTAGCATTTGGTATGGATGTTACCTCTTCTGCGGTGGCATCTTTTGCAGCAGGTTATGCTACACAAGCAACCAAGCTTACAGATGTTGCTATTGGTTATATGACCACAGCAAGTGGAGGTGCTTCCAGTGCTTTTGGAAATCAAACCACTGCTTCAGGAGTCAATGCACATGCAATTGGTTATAAATCGATAGCGAGTGGGGGTAGTGCTACGGCTTTTGGGACTCTAACCACTGCTTCGGATATTAATACGCTTGCAACAGGTTATATGACTTTAGCGAATGGTAATACGGCTACTGCTTTGGGCAATCAAACCAATGCTTCTGGTATTAATGCTTTTTCAGTAGGTTATAAAACGATAGCAAGTGGCAATACGGCTACCGCTTTTGGAAATCAAGCACAAGCTTCAGGTCTTAATACGCTTTCCTCGGGTTATATCGCTGTAGCAAGTGGCAATACGGCTACCGCTTTTGGCAACCAAACTAAAGCTATAGGAGACAATGCAACTGCTATGGGAGCACTTACCAAAGCAAGTGGCAATACAACTACTGCATTAGGGGCGTTCACAGAAGCCATTGGCGATTTTTCTTTAGCAGCAGGTTATGCGTCAAAAAGTTCGGGTAGTATGAGTTTTGCTTTAGCTGCTTTTTCACAAGCTTTAGGAGATAATGCTGTCGTGATGGGCAATACTACGATGGCTGCTGCCAATCGTTCGACTGCTATGGGTTGGTCAACGATTGCCGCTGGCGAAAATTCAATAGCGATGGGACATGGTACGATTGCCAAAAGTTATTCAGAAGCGAGTGTTGGCTCTTATAATACCAATTATACAGTTGCCAGTACTTCATTACATAATACAAGTGATAGGGCTTTTGTTGTAGGGATTGGTACGGATGACAATAATCGAAAAGATGGTTTAACCATTTATAAAGATGGTACTATGAGTTTAAATACATTTACTGCTGCACCTGCAACTACGGCAAATAGGCTCTATATTTTAAATAATCAATTAATGTATAATGGAGCGGCTATTGGCGGTAGTGCAAGTGCGAGTGAGTTAGAAAAAATAACTCAAAATGGGAATACAGGATATAGGCTTTTAGGCAAAAGTGCAGCAGATTATGGTGCAATTGGTTCTAATGCAATTGATTTAAGCTATTCTCCAGGCGCAAGTACGACGAATGGAGCAACAGGTTTAAATTCATTTACAGCAGGTTATGGAACGACTGCATCCGAACGATATAGTATTGCAATGGGTTCTTTAACAACTGCTTCTGCGCCAAATGCAACTGCAATTGGTTATTCAAGCATTGCTTCAGGAGAAGCAGCAACTGCAATTGGTTATTCACCAGCTGCTCTTGGAACTTATACAACGGCTATGGGACTCAATGTATCTGCAAAAAGTTACGGCGAGATGGCAGTAGGATTAAATAATACTGATTATACACCTAATAGTAAAACAACTTATCATATAAATGATAGAGCTTTTACAATAGGCATTGGGGCGCATGCAGGCGATAAAAAAGATGGTTTTGTCTTATTTAAAAATGGTGGAGCTATTTTTGGCAACGGTAACAGTACTCAAAAAGGTAAAGTATATATTGAAAATGGTTTAAATATGGATTTACCAACTGTGTACTATTATTTAACTTTCGACCCTGCAATCCAAGTTAATGAGGTGGCTCAAAATATGCCAGTCAGTTTATATGCCGATAATCGGATTCTTGCTTCTGAATTTAATGCTTTCTCCGATAAACGAATTAAAGATGTGATTGGACAAAGTAATACACAAGCAGATTTAAATCTTTTAAGCAAGATTCAGATTACGGATTATACCATGAAGGATAAATTTCAATATGGCGATAAAAAGTACAAAAAAGTGATAGCTCAAGAATTGAAAGCCGTTTATCCACAAGCGGTTTCTCTTTCGACCAATTTTATTCCGAATATTTACAAAGTCGCAGCAGTGCAAGATGGTTGGGTAAATATACAAGCCGATGTTGCCAAAGGGGATAAAGTTCGTATTATTACAGAGGCAGGTCAACAAGAAATCGTCGTGGAAGCGGCAGAAGCGAATCGTTTTAAAATCAATTTACCTAATGCAGAACGGGTGTTTTTCTTTGGAAAAGAAGTGAAAGACTTTCATGTAGTCGATTACGAAGCCTTGACAACGTTGAATATCTCTGCAACTCAAGCTTTATTAAGCGAAATCCAACAGTTAAAGGCTCAAAATACGGCATTAAAGACGCAAGTAGAGGGTTTAAATCAACTCAAAGCGGAAGTGCAACAAATTAAAGCCGCTTTACAATTGGATAAAGTAAGCGTTGCCAAACAATAATAAACCGTTTCCTTCACAGCAGCTATCTCTGATAGCTGCTCTTATCTTTATGAAATAATGACATTTAAAAAATATGTTTCTTTAATAAGTGTGTTTGGTTTCGGAACGCTGTGTTGGAGTCAAACCAAAGGAAGTATTACGAATGACGGAGCGAGTTTGATACTGATGCCTAAAACTTTTATGCAGGTTGTAGGCGACGTGACGGTTCAAAACAAAGGGCAATTTGTGAACAAGGGTACGATAACGCTCGGTGGTCATTTGAAGCAATTGACCAAAGGCAGTTATAAAGATACGAGCAATAGTTTTATCAACTTTGTCAGCAATGCAGACCAAATCATTCAATCGGATGCTGTAACGCCTGTTCAAATCAATAATCTAACCGTCAATAATCAACATGGTTTAATCTTAAACGGTCATTTAGCGATTCAAAAAAGTGTCGAATTGTTGCCCAATAATAAGATTAAGCTCGGTAAATTTAATGTGAATTTAGCAACCGATATTAAATACACGCAAATCGGCGCGACCAATTATTTTGTTACAAATGGCGATGGTTTTGTTCAACAATCGGTGGGGAATGCTGCTGCTTTTTTCCATGTCGGGAATAGCAGTTATAATCCGATGCAATTGTTTAACACAGGCATTATAGATACTTTTGAGATACGAGTCTTAGACAGCACACCGATTGGACAAGCGACAAGATTGCCACTGACCGAGAAAGGCGTAAAACGATTATGGCTATTGGGACGACATTTAAATACCTTTCCATTAATAGCCTTAGAATTGTATTGGTCTAAGGCAGATGAATTACCGAATTTGGATAAAAGCAAAACGATGATAGAGTTTTGGGGAACTTTAGGTTCGCCTTTTCCTTATGTATCGCCTGCTCAAACAAAAGGCAATTTATTAATGGTGAGTAATGACTTAGTTCAATTGATTGGCAAAGTAAATCTTTTTTGGGTAGAAGAACCGACCTATATCAATTTCCCACCTGCACCTGCGATTAAAGTACAACCGAACCCTGCGGATAGTTATTTTACGCTGTCCACAAGCCCTGAAAATGTTGGCAAGCCTTACAGCATTTCTAATATGTCAGGCAATGTGGTCAAAACAGGTAAAATCACGGAGACCAATCAATATATTGATGTGAGTGGTTTACCTGCGGGCATTTATTTTATGAATATTGGAGCGATTGGGAGCAGTCGAACCCGCTTTGCGAAACTATAATATTATTAAAAAACAACTCTTAGGAACAGAGTCATGCATTATAAAAAAACAATTTCTATTATCAAAACGAATCTTTTGTTATGCGCCGTTGCAATGATAGGCATCACGGCATGTAGCAAATATGATTTGGGCATGCCCACCATTCAAGCCAATGCAGAATTGTCGCTGCCGCTTGCCCGTTTAGGTTTTGTATTTTCGGATTTCCTTAAAGGGGATTCGATTATTCAACTCGGCAAGGATAGCAGTATTACCATGCGTTATGCCCAAGATAGTCTTGCCAGTTACAAGACTGCGGATCTGATACCGAAAGCAGCAGGTGGACTTTTAGGCGGTGTCAATAAGAATGCGGCTTTGGGAACCCTCTCTATTCCCGATTTGAACTTGTCGCCGACCATTGCTTTAAGCCAATTAGGTGCTGCTTTTCCCGCGCCTTTGGATGATTTTTGTACGAATGGCGGTACTGCCGTTGTCGCATCGGGTGCGTTTTCGACGACTTCGGCAATGAATAGTAATTTACCTTTATTGAGCGGTTTCCAAAGTGTTAGTTTAGCGTCTGGCACTTTGAGTTTGCAATTGACCAATAATTTTCCTTTCGCGCTTCAAAATCTGAATTTGGATTTAATCAATACGAATACGGGCGATGTTGTAGCGACGTTGCTGATGGGTGCGAATCTCGCAAAAGGGGGTACTGCCACAGGTACTGCCAATTTGACGGGCAAAACGATGACGAATCAATTAACGATTCGGGTTGGCAAGTTTGATTGCCCAGGCGTAGCGGCAGGGACGGTTTTATTATCTACTGAAACCCTTGCTATGACGATTAGTATTGCGAATATGAAGGTCAAAAGTGGGGTGGTCAAAATTCCTGCGCAAAGTTTGCCAGGCGATAATATGATTGTACCGTTCGCCACGAGTAATCCTGCTCAAAAGTTTGCCGAAGTCACTTTGAAAAGTGCAGCGATTAATTATTCGATTCGCAAAACGACGCGGGCTAATGTGGCTTTATCCTTGACTTTTCCGACGATTACTCAAGATGGCGCGCCTATAACGGAAATAATTACTGCGACGGAGGAAAATACAACTGGTGCTATTAATTTGACCGATGCGATTGTCAATTTAGCGAGTTTGGCGGGGCAGCCTTACAATCAAGTGCCTGTTCAAGTGGGCATTTCGATTATCAGTTCGGGTGGTAGCTACGTTCCCATCAACGAAACAGAGCAAATTACGACGAATATTGCCTTTGCCAATGCTGAAGTGAGTGCTGCAAAAGGTCAATTTGGCAATTTTGAGTTGGATATTCCTGCAAGCAATCAAAATATAGGGGCGAATTTAAATTTCTTAACGCCTGAAAGCAAGCGATTACTGTTTGCAAACCCTGTTATGCGGATTAAAACGTTGAATTCCTTCGGAATGAACATTAATACGGATTTATTGATGACGGCAACAGGCGTGTTAACGGGTACAGAAAATTTAGGCTTGGCGGCGGATGCAGGACATTTGAAGTTTGATATAGCGCGTCCGACGATAGGTCAAATCGCTACACCCGCGCAACTCGTTGCAGGCACGAATATTATAGATAAAAATTCATCTAATATTGTACAATTCATGGGCATTTTGCCGAAGACGATTGCTACTTCGGGCAAAGTATCTATTCGTTCCACAGGGGCGCAAATGGATTATTTTACCGCAGATAGCCGCGTCAAATTAGGTTTAGAAATGGATATTCCGATTAAATTTTCTACTGAAAACTTGATTGTACGGGATACTGTGACGACTTTTGCGAATTTGGTAACGACGGCACAAGGACAAAATTTGGATTATGCCATCATGGACGTTCAATACAAAACGCGTTTGCCGATGAGTATAACTGTTGATTTAGCGACGTTGAAAGATGGCGTATTGAAAGCGGTGGCAACAGAGATTTTATTGCCTGCTGCGGATGCGATTGATGCGACTGGCAGGGTGACGGCAGCCAAATCGGGTACTTTTGAAGTCAAATTGACGAGCGCGCAATTGGTTGAATTGTCTGCGGCACCCAAAGTCGTCATGGTCGTCAAAATCAAAACGGCAGGAAGTGGCGCAACGCCTGTAACCATGTATTCCCATTACGATTTAAATTTAGGGATTGGCATTCGCCTTAAAGTAAAAGTATAAAGTTTCCTACGGAATGACAAAGTTTCCTACGGAATGACAAGGTTTCCTACGGAATGACAAGGTTTCCTACGGAAGGACAAGGTTTTTGTCATTCCGTAGGAAACATCAAAATAAAAACAATGAAAAAAATATATATAGCCTTTTCCTTCGGATTAATCCTCCATAGTTTAGCTGCGCAAACGGGCAGTTTAAGTGCGGGTTCGCAGTCCTTTTTATCCAATTACGCCATCAATCCTGCCTTGGGCAGCTCCGATGTTAAATTTGCACTTGGTTTGCCGAGTTTGCAATTGGATATGAATAACACGTTCAAAATCAGCGACTTATTAGAAAAAACGGGTTCAACGACCTTTGCAGATTTAAATAAATTTGCTCATAATTTGTCGGATAAAAACCATTTTTCCTTAGCCGCAACTGCACAATTAGGGCATTTGGGGATTCGGATTAAAGGCATTTATGTATCGGTGGGTGCTGAATTATTCAGTAATACGGAAGCCTCGTTTTCCAATATGGCTTTAAAAGTGTTTTTAGATGGGAATAAAATGTATCCGAATGTCGTGTTAAATGATGGTAATTTTTATCATCAATCGTTTATGACCACTTATTTAGGCGTGTCACGGACTTTTTTAGACGATAAATTGAGTATTGGGATTCGGATGAAGCAATTAAAAGGGATTGGTCATTTGGAAACTGAAAAAATGAATTACTCGGTTCAAACGGATTTAAATTCCAATCCTGCTTATGCGTTGCAAATCAAAACGGATATGGTTGCAAAAGCGGGCGGCATTTTTGCCCCGATATTTAATGCTTTAAATAATCCAACTCAATTAGCAAACCTCAGTTCCAATATTCAATCAAACCTAATGACAGGCACAGGTTTAGGCTTTGATTTGGGTGTTTCGTACAAAATTAACCCTAAAATCAATGTTGCTGCATCGATTATCAACATCGGCAGCCTTTCTTGGAAACAAGAAAACGGGGTGGACATTGCATCAAAAGGCAGTGGGACGTTCAATTGGTCGGGTTATAGCTATAAAATCGGTGCGGATAATGCGCCTTTAAACACAGATAGTTTGGCTCAATCTGCCAAAGATGCTTTTATACCGGCAACGACTCAAACGGCTTATTTAAGTCGTTTGCCAACCCTGTTTTATGTGGGTGCGTCGTATCAATTGAGCGAGAAACAGCAAATTTCAGGCGTTTTTCGTTCGCAAAAAGTGGGATTGTTTACAAATACGTTGCTGGGCGTGAATTATAGATACCAATTATTGAAATCTTTGCAGCTTTCTGGGGGTGTTTCTCTGCCGAGCAATTCTAATATGACCGTTGGTGGTGGCTTGGTCTGGTCGCCTGGGCCCGTTCAATTGTATTTAATGACGGATAATATTAGCAATGTGGATAATGCGAAACGCATCAACCTTCAAGTGGGTTTGAATATCGTTTTGCGCACTAAAAAAGAAATGGTGCAGGAAGCATCGAAGATTGAGCCACCCCAAAAAAAATAGGGTGATTAATTTGTTTTAAATTTAATAAAAACTTGCATCAGAGGGGTACTGTTTGCAAGTTTTTTTTTTGAATAGACTGGAGAATTAGGATTCAATGGGATTTTTTTGGGATTAAATAGAATTGATTTTTTAGAATTTTTAGGATTTTAATCCTATACCTTTCCTAAATGAGTTGAAAAATAAATTCGAGCACAACTTGCGTCAAGTTTGAAACTTGACGCAAGTTTATTTTACCAACTGATATAGGACAAGTATATTCTAATGAATTGTTAAGATTGTAATATATAAAAGATTGATTTTCAATCCCGTAGGGATTAAAAGCGGGGCGGGTTTGGAGTTACCAAACGAACATCCCTACGGGATTAAAAATCAATCTTTTATACATTCTAACTTTAACAACTCATTAGAATAGGATTAAAATCCTAAAAATTCTAAAAAAATCAATCCCATTTAATCCCCAAAAATCCCATTGAATCCTAATTCAAATATTTCACCTCATAATCATGATTTTTGCACCAATTCACAATCGTCTGCGGCATTTTGCGGAGATGCGTTTTTGAATTCGTGCCATATAAAATATATTCTTTTTTGCCATCCGATTCCACGAAAGCCGCCCAAAAATGCCCTTTCGCATCTTGACACAAAATAGACGTATTAAAACCTGCAACGCCGCGTACAAAACCATTTATTCCTTTGGTAATCAATGCTTTATCTTGCACAGCAACCTCGATTTCATCAATATATTGAAAATTGCCCGCAAAGGCTTCATACCGTTTCGCACCCAATGTTTTTTTAAAAGCATGGTGCAATTCAGCCGTTTTGAAAAAATCACGGACAGAGGGTTCGGGTTTTCGATATTTTTTTTCATAGCCGCCGCCCAAACTCACGCCATGCCCTAACCCACACGTCGCCCCAAGCCCCGACGCATTCACCAGAATCGTATCTTTTTTAAACACAAACGTTACATCACAATCAGGATAATCGTTTTTAAGGCGCGTTGCTTTTTGCCCATCGATTTTGGCAAAACCGCTTATCGTTCCTTGATTGCCTCCGCTTGAAACACTGATATTATATTGAAATTCATTATTTTGAACATTACCAATCATCATAATACCTTCATTAAAAAGCAAATTGCGATACCAAGTGCCTTCCCAAGTTGCAGGGGATTTGGATTCTAAACTTTTTTGCGCTTTCCAAACAAAAGGTAATTTTTTTTTGCCCGTCTCATCGCTCCAAATGCCTTTTGCATTCAACTGAGCGTCCATTTTGCCGACAAATTGCCCCGTCGGTTTGCCTTTGAACACTTCGTATAACGTGAAAGTGCCATTTGAATCAACGTTCCCACTCAAATCAATATAACTTTTTGCAGGTTTTCCATTGTAATAATAACGCCCTTCTAAACTTTCCCAAGTTTTGGCTAATTGGAAAACGACGGGCATTTTCCCAGCAATCGTGCCTTCAAAAGTGCGAATATAATCGCTTTGAAACATTGCTTTTTGAGCGATGCCCAGCATGGGCAGGCTCAAAAAAAGAATCCAACAGCGTATTTGCTTCATAGACAAGGTTTTTTGCATTAAAAAAGAATTACACCTGACAGGTTTTTCAAACCTGTCAGGTGTAAACATCGTTTGTTTCAACAAAACTAAAAGCAAATTTGTTAATAACGTCATAAACGTTTGAAAAATCGTCCTTTAAATTTAAAGATACACTTATATTTGGGGAAATTTTAAAGCCATCTTGATTCACAATTTTTGGTAAATTCTATGAAAAACTCAACTGCGATGCGTTTTGCCATCGCTGTCCTGTCGTGTGGGTGCGTTTGCGCGCCTGTCGCTGCGCAGCAAACCGTTAAATCGGGCAAAACGTCGTCTTCTACCACTGCTGTGGTTGCGCTCGCGCCTCCCCCTGCGCCCGCAACGCCGAAAGATGTCCGTGCTGAACCTGCACCCGCGCTTATGTACACGATTCAATTGGGTGCGTTCGAGGATGTGCGACAAGCGGATTTTGAACACATTCGGTCTTATTCTTATGTGTATGAGAAGGAAAACATCGTGTTTATCGGTGGTTTTTCGACTCCTGAAGCTGCCGCAGAGGTTTTGGCAAAAGTGCAAAACAAGGGTTATACGGATGCCTTTGTTACGGAGCGCGATTTGACGGCTGCCCCCGAGCATCATGTCGTGCAACTCATTACGCAGACGGCGGGTGAGCCGATTGAGTGGAAAAAATTAGAGCCGTTGGGTACTTTGTACGCTTGGGCGTGCGACAATGGACAAGTCCGAATTGTGGTGGGTTTGTTCGAGGATGTGAATGAAGCCCGTGTTTTGGCGACAAAAGTTCAAACAAAAGGTTTTAAAGGTGCGTTTGTGCGCAAAGTTTCGGATGCTTTTTTGAATCCTGTCACGGCTTTTGACAAAGAACCTGCGAAAAATGGGACGTTGGCTACGGCGGACAAGAAAAATCAAACCAAAGGGGTTGCAAAAAATGTTGCAAAAGTGGCTGTGAAAGCCGCGCCGCGTGAAGTGCCTGCAAGTTATGGGGACGAAAAAGCGGGGCGTACTAAAACGGTTTTGGAATTGCAACAAGTTTTGAAAAAGGTGGGTACTTTTAATGGTTGGATGCAGGGCGTTGCGACGGATACGTTGGAAATTGCATATTCGGAAGCGTTGTTGCGGCATCGGCGGCTTAAAAAGTATCAAGAAATTGCTCAACAAATTGTTGGTTTTGAAGGTTGGGCATCGGCGCGTTTGCTGCTTTGTGTCACGCGGGATTTGAATGGAAATGCCGAAGTGCCTGAAATTTCGCCAGATTTATTGCGCAATTTGCCTGAAAAGTTGTTGACGGAGCCTAAAAATTTAACCGATTGGATGGAGCATGTTCACCAAAAAATGGCTACTTTTGCAAAATTGTCTAAACGGAATGAGCAAATTGCAGAAGCGTTTAATATCAGTTTTTTGAAAACGCAGGTGCAATTGGAAAATCATTACAAAACAAAAGGTTTTAAAATATTGGAGTCTTACCAATTTGCCTTGTCGGTTTTGAAAACGTTGACGGAAGCGGATTTAGACGATTTCTAAGAACTTGAAAAAAATTGCGATACAATTGGAACGCGGAGGACACGGATTTTACAGATTTGCACGGATTTTCTTGAAATGCTTGCTCGGAAATCCAACAGAACAAAAAAATCCGTGCAAATCTGTAAAATCCGTGTCCTCCGCGTTCCAATTGTATCGCAATTTAAGATATAATTTAAAATAATGATATGCAAACAGATGACTATCAACAACTTGGGATGCCTACTTTACCGGGTGTCTATCGCTTCATTGGCGCGGATGACACAGTTTTATACGTTGGGAAAGCAAAAAATTTGAAAAATCGCGTCGGTTCGTACTTCGGCGAACGCGAAAATCGGCTCGCAAAAACCAAAGCGATGGTTAAAACTGCCGTCAAAATTGAATATACGATTGTCGAATCGGAACAAGACGCGCTCTTTTTGGAGAGCAATCTCATCAAAAAATACCAGCCTAAATACAACGTTTTGTTGAAAGATGGCAAATCTTATCCTTATATTGCCATTAAAAACGAACGATTTCCGCGTGTTTTCATCACCCGAAAACCCGAAAAAGATGGTTCTACCTATTTTGGTCCTTACGCTTCAACCCAAAAAGTGGAATTATTAATGGATTTGTTTAAACAATTGTTTCCTTTGCGCACTTGCCTACACGCATTGACCGAATCTAATATTGCAAACAAAAAGTTTAAAGTCTGTTTAGAATTTCACATCAAAAATTGTCTGGGAGCTTGCGTTGGTTTGGAATCTGAGGCAGATTATATGGCGAAAATTGTTCAAATCAAAAACGTTTTGAAAGGGCAATTTGGAGCAGTGAGCCGCAGTTTGAAACAAGAAATGATGGCGTATGCCGATAAATTAGAATTTGAAAAGGCGCAACAAGTCAAAGAACGGTTGAAATTGTTTGAAGATTATCAAAGTAAATCGACGGTGGTAAGCACTTCGATTGCGGATGCGGATGTTTTTGCGATTGCGGGCGATGAAAAAACGGCTTTTGTTCATTTTTTGAAAGTGGTGAATGGGGCGATTATCCATAGTTTCAACCTCGAATTGGTTAAACAAATTGAAGGAGAAATGGATGATTCTTTGCTCGAAAGGGCGATTCCATACCTTAGAAATAAATTTGAGAGCCAATCTAAAGAGTTGATTTTGTCGATAGAGGCAAATTTTGCGGATAAAATGGTGGTCATCAACGTTCCAAAAATTGGGGATAAACGCAAATTGGTTGAGTTGGCGGAGAAAAATGCTAAATTCCAACTCTTACAACATCAAAAACAAGAGGCTCTAAAAACAGGACAGCCTGCGCCTGCGGAACGAATTTTATTGACGTTGCAAAAGGATTTGCGGATGAAACACATTCCTTTACATATAGAATGTTTTGATAATTCTAATTTGCAAGGGACAAATCCAGTTTCTTCGTGCGTCGTTTTCCTCAATGGAAAACCTGCTAAACGGGAGTATCGGCATTTCAACGTCAAAACGGTGGAAGGTCCAGATGATTTTGCGAGCATGGAGGAGGTCGTGATGCGTCGTTACAAACGCCGTTTGGCAGAAGCCGCGCCGTTGCCGCAATTGATTGTCATCGACGGCGGGAAAGGACAGTTGAGTGCGGCGATGAAAAGTTTGACGGCATTGGGTTTGAATGGACAAGTGACGGTTATCGGGATTGCCAAACAATTGGAGGAGATTTTTTTCCCGCACGATGCGATACCTTTATATATAGACAAAAAATCGGAATCTTTGAAATTGATTCAACAATGTCGGAATGAAGCGCATCGTTTTGCGATTACTTTCCATCGAGACCAACGTTCTAAAAATTTTATTAAATCAGAACTTACTGATATTCAAGGGATTGGAACGAAAATGGCAGAAAAATTATTGACGCATTTTGGTTCGACAGAG
>JBDKKX010000077.1:0-14246 GCA_039795795.1 Bacteroidota bacterium
TCTGATTCATCAACACCTAATTTGTTGACAATAATTTCCTTCACTTTGTCTGCAATCGTTGTAGTTGCCATGATTTTTTTAAAAAAGGTTAGATAAAAAGTTCGTTTGTATGATTTGATGAAAACGGTGCAAATTAACGGAGTCTTCACTTGATTACAAAACATTTATGCAATTATTTGTAAGATTCCTTTAAATCGTTGACTGGACCGCGATTCGACATTCAGACGAACTGCTTTTAAAAAGTAACAACACCGTTTATTTTTTTGGAAACCTTTGCAAAAAAGCGTATCTTTGCACCGAATTAAAAATATAAAGTGCTTATTATCAAACGTTTATGAGAAAAGAGCGTATCACCAAGCAACAGATTGAAGCTATCTTACAACCTCGAACGGATTTAGAAAGGTTCATTATCGCGCAACCTGCTTTGCGCAAAGGATTGGTTTGGGGTGAACCGCGTTACGGACACCCTGAAGGCATGGTTTTGCACCATATTCCAGAAGTTTTTAACAATATTGATACGATTTCGCCCGCCATTTCGCCCGAAACGGTGGCGCAATTGCGCATTATTGCTTTGATACATGACTCTTTTAAAAATATCGAAGATAAATCCAATCCCCGAGATTGGTCTAAACATCATGGCATGCTGGCGCGTCAATTCGCCGAACCGTTCATCAATGACCGTGAAATTTTAAACATTTTAGAATTGCATGATGAAGCCTATTATTGTTGGCGGACGGTTTGTTTGAATTTTCGGGTCGAGGAGGGCGAAAAACGGTGGCAATGGTTGATGGAACGGATTGCGCCTTTTTTACAATTGTATTATTTGTTTTTCAAATGCGACACCCGAACTGGCGATAAAACCCAAGCCCCCGTCAAATGGGTCGAACAACGGTTGAAAGGAAAGGACGGTTTTCAACCCGTTACTTTTTTATAAACGACGCGTCCAAAAGATTCCTACGGAAGGACAATACGGAAGGACAAAACGGAAAGCATTTTTAACCAAAATCAAAATTTTATTATACAAACAATTTATTTGCGCCAATAAAAACGGGTAGATAGCAGGCTTCTCCAAAACAATGAATCCAAACAACATTTTATGCGTAAAAAAGTTGTTATTTATTTGAATAAGTGAAAAAAAAATACCTACCTTTGTAGGCTATCACGATTGCCCGAACCGCATCGTCGTACATGAATGAAGAAAAAAAATTGGGATAAGATTTTTGAAAAAGAACTCATGCCTTTCGCAGATGCATTAAAAACGTTTGCGTATCACTTGACTTATGACGAAGCGGATGCAGAGGATTTGGTGCAAGACACCTTGCTCAAAGCATATAAGTCGATAGAAAGATACGAATCGGGAACTAATGCGAAGGCTTGGTTGTTCAAGATATTGAAGAATGGTTTCATCAATGATTACCGCCGCCGCGTCAAGCAGCCGAATAAGGTGGATTATGAGGAAATTGTCGCCTATCAAGACGAGGAAGAATCTTCGCCATTGACGAGTTATGTCGATTTGCGAGAAGAAATGTTTGATAATTTAATGGGGGATGAAGTCACTCGCGCTTTGAATGAGTTAGCGGAAGAATTCAGAACTGTTATCTTATTGGCTGACGTAGAGGAATTTACGTATGAAGAAATTGCTAAGATTTTAGAAATTCCGATTGGGACGGTGCGTTCCAGATTATTTCGAGCGCGCAACCTTATGAAGGAAAAATTAAAAGGATATGCGGAATCGTTCGGTTATGAAGATAAGCGAACGACTTAGAATTGGGATTAAATGGGATTTTTTTGGGATTAAATGGGATTGATTTTTTGGGATTTTTTGGATTTTTTTTAGGCTTAAAATCTTAAAAATCCCAAAAATCAATCCCATTTAATCCCAAAAAAATCCCATTTAATCCTAATTCCAACCATTCCCAAATTTGCAAGCCTGTTTTTCTAAATATCAATCCATCATTAACTCACTTTTTCGTTTTAAAAAAAATCGATTTGCAGACGAGAAAGTACAAATTTGATTACACCAATGAGAGATTCAAAACAACAGCCCGAAACAAATCGTCGCGTTAGCATGTATCTCGACCGCGCACTCTCCCAAGAGGATGAGTCTCGTTTTTTGCAAGAAGCAAAACATGATCCCGCGCTCCAAACGGCTCTACATCAAGAGCAATCTTTTCGCCAATTGATTCGCAACGGGGTGCATCGGCGAAAGGCTTCCACAGAACTGATTCAGAATATTAAAGACAAAATTCGGACTGCGCCGCATTAAATCAAACGACTGCTTGAAAAAAAAGAGTCGTGTATGCAAAAAGAAATCAAATTCAAATCGAAATTCCAACCGTTAAGTTCATTTAGCAATTATCTTACGAACTGAATCCGTCAAGGCTTATTGTTTGCGCGCCCTTGTGCGTAAACGATAAGCCTCTTTTTATGAAACAAGGTCGTCGGGGTTTAAACCCCGACGACCTTATATTATATTATATTTATTTCATCTATTTTATGAGAAAAACCCTTTATTTAGCAATGTTTTTTGCCCTGTTTTGTTGCGCTGCGTGCAATAAAACGGTTCCCGGTTTCGATATGCCCTATCGCCGAACCTTCGATTTGCCGATTGGTTTAGACCCTTTTGCCCTTCATAATTTCTCGTTCAAAGAGATTTCGACGGATACTGCCCTAATTTTCAAGGCGAACAACGTTACATCGGACAAAGTTTCGCGCATTGAACCCAAAACAATGGTTTTACGTGGTTTATTCGTGGCAAGCAATTACGGTTTTATCGAAAAAGTGGAAGTCCGCATTTCAACAGCGACGGTTGGAGAACAAATTATTTTTTTCCGAGACCAAATTCCAGCAAATACGGGTGAAAAATTGGATTTAATTCCCAATAACGTTGATGTCAAACCGTACCTAATGGGTGGTAAATTCAATGTTAGAATGATTTTGACCTTGCGCGATAGCCCGCCAAAAACCTTTGAAACCGAAGTACCCATGACTTTTTTTGCGAAAATTTAGTAAAATTTTCAGATTTTAATTAAAATTGCATTAAATTTGAGTGTTCAATTTGATGCAATTTCAATTAAACCATACCAATGTCTTTTTTTAAATATTTTTTCATTTTGCCTATTCGCGTGTATCAATTGCTGCTTTCGCCGCTACTCGGTCCGAGCAAGTGCCGATACGCGCCCACTTGTTCGCATTACATGATACAAGCGATTGAAGCATGGGGGATTTTGAAAGGGCTGTGGCTTGGTTTGAAACGCATCGGGCGATGCCACCCGTATAGCAAACATCCCCATATTGACCCTGTGCCTAAAAAATAACTTAAATTTTTTATGAAAGAACCTATTTATCCCAATTACTACGTCGCAATTATGGCAGGCGGTGTGGGCAGCCGTTTTTGGCCCGGCAGTCGAGAAGCGCGCCCCAAACAATTTTTAGACATTTTAGGCGTAGGCAAATCCTTATTGCAACTAACGTTTGAGCGATTTTTGCCCATTGTACCCGCTTCGCACATTTTTGTTGTGACCCACGAAAAATATCGAGATTTAGTCAAAACGCATTTGCCGCAAATCACGGATAATCAAATACTTGGAGAGCCAAGTCGCAACAATACTGCCCCGAGCGTTGCTTACACGGCTTACAAATTGCATGGTATCAATCCCGATGCGGTCTTCATTATGGCTCCGAGCGACCATGTCGTTTTATACGAATCGGAATTTATGCGTTTTATTCATCGCGCTTTGCGATTTGCGTCGAAAAACGATGCCCTTGTAACCCTCGGGATTCGTCCGACGCGTCCTGATACAGGTTATGGATATATTCGATATGAAGGCGAAAAGGACGAACAGGATGCCGTTTATAAGGTCAAACAGTTTACAGAAAAACCGAATTTGGAAACGGCAACTCAATTTGTTGCTTCGGGCGAGTATTTGTGGAATGCAGGTATTTTCATCTGGGCGACCAAACATTTGATACAGGCTTTTGAAAAATATGCTCCCGATATTGCGCAAATTTTTGAAAAAGGCAAAGCTGCTTTCAACACCAGTGCTGAAAAAGATTGGTTGACCGTTCATTATCCGACCACACGCGCCACTTCGATTGACTACGCCATTATGGAACCCGCAAAAAATGTTTACACCGTTCCGTCCGCGTTTGGATGGTCGGATTTAGGCACTTGGGCATCCTTACACGCTGAAACAGAACAAAATACAGATAACAATGTTATTATAGGCGATGTCATGGCGGATGAAGTAACGAATAGTTTAATCCGAATGCCTGCGGGTAAATTAGCGATTTTGCGCGGTTTGGACGATTTTATTGTGGTAGATGAAACCGATGTTTTATTGATTTATCCCAAATCCAAAGAGCAAGATATTAAAAAAGTGACCGAGCGCATCAAGCGTGAAAATCGCACACATTATTTGTAATGGCGTTAAAAACGCATCCAATACGCTCGTAAACCTGTAAATTCAGGTTTGCGAGCGTATTTTTTTATACGCAAGTTATTAAAATAATAACAAAAGATGTACATTTGTGATGTTAAAAAAAGCATTCATTGAAAAAGTCATTTACTATAGCCATCGTCGCAAATACTACTTGGAATATTTACAATTTTCGCTTGAACATCTTGCAAATTTTAACAAAAAACCAATATCATGTAATTGTCATCGCTCCTGAGGATGAATATAAGGTGTATCAACAGAAATTTCCAATGGTGAAGCATATACCATTGAAACAGTTGTCTCGTAAAGGCATGAACCCGTTTCAAGAGGTACTTTTATGCCATGAATTGTTTCAAATTTTCAAACGCGAAAAGCCTGATTTGGTGATAAATTACACGATAAAACCCAATATTTATGGTGGCATTGCTGCCAGCCTATTGAAAATCAAGTATTTATGTGTTGTGACAGGCTTGGGCTACACGTTTTTGCACAATGGTTTGGTGTATTCGGCTTCAAAAGCCTTATATCGAATGGCGTTTAAAAAAGCGGATAGCGTTATTTTTGAAAATGTGGATGATAAAAATTTGTTTAATGGGTTGAATTTAGTGGAGGAACGGAAATCTTTTTCAGTGAAGGGCTGTGGAGTGGATACACTTTATTTTCAGCCGATGCTTAAAACGAAATGTTATAATGGTTTTGTTTTTTGTTTTATAGGTCGTTTTTTGTGGGATAAAGGGATTGGAGAATTTGTGGAAGCGGCAAAAATCGTTCGACAAAAATCGCCATCTGCCCTTTTTTGGTTGGTCGGGGAACGGGACGAAAATAATCCTTCTTGTGTGTCCGAAGAACAAATTAAAATTTGGGAACAAGAACAAATCATTGTCAATCAAGGATTTGCAACAGATGTGCGCCCATTTATTCGGAATGCGGATAGTATTGTATTGCCTTCTTATCGGGAAGGCATGCCGACGGTTTTAGCAGAAGCGGCGGCGATGAGTAAGCCGATTATCACGACGGATGTGGCAGGCTGCCGCGAAATGGTGGATATGGGTAAAAATGGATATATTGTTTCTGTGAAATCTGCGGAATCTTTAGCGGATGCGATGTTGAAAATGTTGGAATTGCCTGCGGCACAATTGGCAAAAATGGGGGCGTACGGACGGCGGAAAGTGGAAAAAGAATTTGATAATCGTTTAATTGCAGATTTTTTCCTAAAAATGGTAGAAAAAAGTATTGGAAAAAATGTTTATAACAAAAATCCTAATGTATTGATTCCCAATTTTTTAAAAGCAAAAGTAACCACCTCATAGACTTTGTTAAAAGTCTGCGTTTGTAACAAACAAATCTACTGAATCATGCGTTTTTTATTTTTGAGTTATTATTTTCCGCCCTTAAAATCGGTTGGAGCGATTCGAGCTTGGCAGTGGGCAAAACATTTAAAGTTGGAAAAGCATTCCATCACGGTTTTGACGACGACAAATGGACAGGTTTTGCCCCAAGAAACAGCTGATTTAACGGGGATGGAAATGCACGAAGCCTATACTTTTGATTATCGAACGTTGGCAGCGCGGTTGCGCCCGAATCAGAGTAGCATTCATTTTGAAGAAGGTATTAAAAAAAATCGCTGGTCGCGCCTTTTCATACGACTTAAAAATACCATTCCTTTTTGTTTTTTTTTGGATGAAGGCGGTTTTTTATATCTTGTAAATGGGCTTTTTAAAAGCATAAAATTGGTTAAAAACCAAAAAATAACACATATTATTTCTTCTTACCGACCTTATTCCGATCATTTAATCGCTTATTTTTTAAAACGCATCTTCAAAAATAAAATTCATTGGACAGCCGATTTTCGGGATTTGCACGTTGACCCGTTGTATCATCATTATTATGGACATCGCTTTCAATGTTGGGCAAATCGCTTTATTTTGAAAAAAGCAGATTTGGTAACGACCGTTTCACAAGGCTTGGCAAAATATTTAAAACCTTTCAATTCAAAGGTTTATGTATTGCGTAATTCCATTGATAGTCTGGAAATAACACCTTCTACCGCAATTTCTGAAACCTTCAACCTCGTTTATACAGGTTCTATGTTTGGCGACGAGCGCGACCCACAACTATTGTTAGCAGTTTTGGCGGAAATGATGGTGGAAAATACGGATTTTAAAAAAACATTTCGTTTTAAATATGCGGGCAAAGATGTTGGCATTTGGCATCAATATTTGAAACAATACGCGGAAGTCATACCGATTTTTGAAAATAAAGGAGAAATTTCAAGAACGCAAGCTCGCCTTTTGCAAGCGGAAGCGCACATTAATTTGCTGCTGACAACGGCAACTCCTGAAATTGGCGGTATTTTGACGGGCAAATTCAATGAGTATTTGCAATTGCGTCAACCCATTCTTATCCTCATCAATGGCGTGAAAGATGAAGAATTTGAACAAATTGTTTTAGAAACGAGTTGTGGCATCTTGGTTTACAACACGCAATGGGAGGCAGATAAAGCGCGTTTGAAACAATTTTTGTATCATTATTTCGAGATTTGGAAAACGACGGGCATTGTTGAACCAATTGTGCCTGTTGAAGTCTTACAATCGTGGACTTGGAAAGCGGAAGTCAATCGATTTACTGCCATTATTGAATAATTTCATATAATCATTTACAATCCATTGAAAATCAAATTATTATCTATCGTAGGCGCACGCCCTCAGTTTATAAAACTCGCGCCTATCGCTGCCGAAATTCAGGCAAATCATCCGAATATAACACATTGCATCGTCCACACAGGGCAACATTATGATTATGCACTCTCTCAACAATTTTTTGACGAATTGCAAATTCCGCCCCCAAACCATAATTTAGAAGTGGGTTCAGGTCGGCATTTGGTTCAGATGGCAAACATTTTGTTGAAATTGGATTCGGTATTGATGATGGAAAAACCAGATATGATATTGGTTTTTGGCGATACGAATTCGACTGCCGCCGCCGCTATTGCTGCGGCGAAACATCATATTTTATTAGCACATGTAGAAGCAGGTTTGCGCGAATTCAATAAGTCGATTCCAGAAGAAATCAACAAATTGTTGACCGATTCCGTTACCGATTTATATTTTCCGCCGACACAAACTGGCGTTTTGAACTTAAAAAAAGCGGGCATTGTTCAAAATGTACATTGTACAGGCGACCTTCATTTAGATTTAATCAAAAATAATTGGGATAAAATTCAAAAAAAGACTGCTTTTGTTTTGAATAAATACCAATTACAAGCTAAAAATTATTATTTTGCAACGATTCATCGCGCCGACAACACCAATAATGTAGAAAATTTAAAACAAATTTTGTTATCCTTTTCCGATTTGGATGCTCCTGTGCTCTTTCCCGTGCATCCGCGAACGCATCGAGTGCTTCTGGAAAATGGTTTTGACACGCTTTTGAATCCTAAAAAAGTGCGGATGATAGAGCCGATTGGTTATTGGGAAACGCAAGTTTTGATTGGGCAGGCTAAAATGGTTTTGACCGATTCGGGCGGTGTTTCTAAGGAAGCGTATTTTCATCAAACGCCTTGTGTGATTTTGCAACCGCAGATTGAATGGATAGAAATCGTGGAAGAAGGTTGGGCAGTTTTGACATTGCCGACTCGGTCGCAGATTCTGCAAGCGGTTACTTCGTTTCAAGTGCCGCAACACTATCGGGCGCAATTGGGTAATGGGCAAGCTGCAAAACAAATTGTTGATAAAATTATCTTTTTTTTGAACCAGACTGGAATTCGGATTAAATAGGATTCTTTTGGGATTAAATGGGATTGATTTTTTATGATTTTTGGGATTATAATCCCAAAAATCATAAAAAATCAATCCCATTTAATCCCAAAAAAATCCCATTTAATCCTAATTCCAAGCATTCCCTAAAATGTTTAAAAATAAAACCATATTAGTGCTTGCGCCACATACCGACGACGGTGAATTAGGCTGTGGCGGGACGATTGCAAAAGCAATTGAAGCAGGCGCAAAAGTATATTACGTTGCTTTTTCAACAGCAGATGAATCGGTGCCCAAAAACTTTCCGCGCAATCAACTGGAAATAGAAGTACGAGAAGCCACTCAAATTTTAGGTATTTTGCCCGAACGCTTATTCGTCTTCAAACATGAAGTGCGGAAATTAAATTATGTTCGACAAGATATTTTAGAAAAATTGATTGTATTACGCAATGATATTCAACCCGATATTGTTTTTTTACCCAGTCAAAAAGACATTCATCAAGACCATCAAACAGTGACGAATGAAGGCATTCGGGCTTTTAAATTTTGTACGATATTGGGTTACGAGTTGATTTGGAATAACTTGTCGTTTCATACCGATTGTTTTATAAAAATAACACCGCGCCAGTTGGAACGAAAAGTGGCGGCTCTTTTTGCTTACAAAACACAATTGGGGCGCAGTTATACCCATCCAGATTTTATTCGCGCCCTTGCGGTGGTTCGCGGTACGCAAATCGGCGCGCAATATGCGGAAACCTTTGAGGTAATTCGGTGGGTGATTGAATAATTTTAGTTAAAGAAACAGCAAAAATTTGAAAAATTTCAAACTTGCTTTAAATTTGTCCTTGTAAATTCAAAATCAGATTTTGAATTTACAAGGATAAATTTAAAACAAGCAATGATACAAAGAAATTTAACCCATTCAGTAGTCCGCAGTTTAATTTATTTTCCTGTGGTCGGCATTATCGGTTCGCGTCAAGTAGGTAAAACCACTTTGGCAAAACAGTTAATTCATCAACTACCGCGTCCCAGTATTTATCTGGATTTGGAGTTGGATTCAGACATCGCTCGGTTGGAAAATGCACAGCATTACCTGCAAATGCACCAAGATAAATGTGTCATTATTGATGAAATTCAATTAATGCCGCGTCTTTTTCCATTGCTTCGCGCTTTGATTGACCAAAATCGAGTGCCAGCGCGTTTTTTAATCTTAGGTTCTGCTTCGCCGACGTTGATTAAGCATAGCTCAGAAACGTTGGCTGGGCGAATTGCCTATCACGAATTGACTCCGTTGACCCTGATGGAAGTGGCACCAGAAGGCGTTTCGCAGGAAACCCATTGGTTTCGGGGTGGATTTCCAGATGCATTACTGGCACCTGCGGATGATTTGGCTGCAATGTGGTTGCGCAATTTTGCAAATACCTTTATGGAAAAAGATCTTAAAGCAATGGGATATGAAATTAGCATTCCAACCCTTTCGAGACTTTATAGAATGATGGCATACGTTCAAGGACAGTTATTGAATATGAATGCATTAGCTGCATCGCTTGGTATTTCACAGCCCACAGTGAACCGATATTTGGATTTGTTGGAAGGTGGTTTTTTAATACATCGTTTATTGCCTTACTATATAAATGTCGGTAAAAGGTTAGTGAAAGCACCTAAAATTTATTTTCGGGATACAGGGATTTTGCATTATCTGAGTAATATTTTTAGTTTTGAGGCTTTAACAGGGCATCCGTTAATTGGGGCTTCATGGGAAGGGTATGTGATAGAACAAATTCGGCATGTTGCGGGCGAAACATGGCAATTTTATTTTTATCGAACGCAAGCAGGTGCTGAAACAGATTTAGTTTTGGTCAGTCCCGCAGGTAAAATATTTTGTATTGAAATTAAATATGCTGCAAAACCTGCTTTGAGCAAAGGTTTTTATCAAAGTGTAGAGGATTTAAAGCCCAATTTTCAATATTTAATTATACCAATTGGCACTGCTTATTTTATCAATGAGCAAATTAAAGTCTGTAGCCTTGTAGATTTTTTAAAATATGAATTAAATCGTTCTTAAAAAAATGGGTTTTAAAAATGAAAAAAGTTGCTATACATCAACCTAATTTTCTGCCTTGGTTGGGCTATTTTTCTAAAATTGCGGCTGTGGAATCCTTTATTTTTTTTGATGCGGTTGCTTTGTCAAACGGAAAAAGTTGGACATCGCGCACTCAAATTTTGGTTCAAGGCAAGCCACAATGGTTGACTATACCGATTGTGCGCAGTGGGCGCGCTCAACAAAGCATTTACGAGGTTGAATTATTGGATTTTGCTCGAAATTGGCATAAAATCTTGCAAACGATTCGACATGCGTACGGTAAAGCAGCTCATTTTAAAGCAATTTTTGCCTTTTTGGAAAATTTGGAAGTGAATCATTTCACTTTGTTGGCAGATTTTAATGGTTATTTTATAACATCGGTGAGTCATCAATTGGGTTTTCGGACGGTTTTTAAGCGCGCTTCCTCGAAACCCGAATTAATTGCATCAGAGGCTTTGAAAACAGATTGCATTATTAATACTTGTAAAGCTTTTGAAGCGACGCATTATGTCTCGGGCAAGGGCGGCAGTTTGCTTTTTTTAGAAGTAGAAAAGTTTCAAGAAGCGAGGATTTATATTGATTTCCATAATTTTACACCTTATAAATATTCGCAATTCAATACAAATGAATTTATCCATGGCTTATCCATTATAGATGTTTTAATGAATTGCGGTTGGGCGCAAACTGCTCAAATTTTAAATTTAGAAGCCTCTGTAAACCGTTGATAACGCCTTGCCGACGGCTGGATAAGACGCTTTTTCAATAATGGGTTGTCTTAAAATCGTTTTATCATATTTTGAATGATGCGCTATCATCGTTTCCATCGCTGCTAACAACGCATTTTCATCCCCAATTTTCAATAAAATCCCTGTTTCGGGCGTAATCCACTCGTGCATACCACCCGTTTCCGTTGCAATCACGGGCAAACCAGAGGCAAGTGCTTCCAAAATCACACAAGGCAATCCTTCATAATGGCTAAACAAGATAAATACGTCCGATTGACGCAAGCGTTCTGCCACTTTTTCTGTTGAAAGCAATCCACTAAACCATACAAAATTTTGCAATTGTGTTTCTCGAACCATCGTTTCCAATAAGCAACGTTCTTTGCCCTCTCCGACGATTTCCAATGAAAAATTTTGATTTTTTTCAGCTAATTGCTGAACGGCGCGCAAAATGCCTTGTACGTTTTTAATTTTATAATCTAAATTCGATACATGTATAAATTTAATTTTAACAGCATTGTGTTTTATCGGGCTGAAAAGAACGGTATCTACAACATTGGGAATGATGAAAGTTCGCTTGGCGGACAAACCTTTTTGATACAAATTTTGATACATTTTATTGGAAATGCAAATCGAAGCACTTGCTTTTTGGAAACACCATTGAAATATTTTTCGATGTAAGTATCTTGTTTTTTGATATGCCCCTTGTTCGTAACCCGACCAATGTTCCGAAATAAACAAGGGCAATCCTGTCCATATTTTTAACCAAAGCGCGTACAAGCCCGCACCGTAAACAACGTGAAGGTGCAAAGCCGTTGGTTTAAAATCAAATTGTTTTAAAATGGACATCCCTTTTCGATATGCTCTCCAATAATACCAACCGTAAGCAATTGGTTTTATGCCGAAAAAAGAGGCTTTTTGAGGATAGAACAGCTTGATTTCCAATAAGTTATCTTTTTTCAAGACTTCCGTTTCTAACTTTTCCACGTTTGCCCGCAGGACGCACAAAACAGCAATTTGAATTTTCGCATCATATTGACAAACCGCTTCCGCTTGTTTTTGGATAAAGCACCCATAAACAGGGTCATGCACACTCGGATACCACGAAGGAAGCCATAAAATATTCGTCATTGCAAACACATAGAGACATAGGTGACATAGGTTGTTTTGCATTTTGGAACACATAGGTACATAGGACACATAGCTTTTTTTTAACCATTGATAATCAATGCTTTTTTAAAAAAACTATGTGTCCTATGTTCCTATGTGTTCCAAAAATTAGCTTAATTCAAATGACTCGGTTGTTTTTTCACATTCGGCACTGCGGCATTCGGTTTCACAGGCGCGTCCGCAGGCAAATCATAATCTTGATTCGGCGCAGCCTTGAAATTAATTTTTAATTTGTAATCCTTACTCACCCCTTGCACCATCGGCAACAACATCGTATTCAACAAACCCCTTGCGCGTTCCTTCGATTTTTCAAACGCATCACTTTTCGTCGCATCATCCCGAAACGCTTTGCGCAACTCATTCACATTCTTGTTAAAATCATCGGGGCTGACCTCGCGCAACCACCCAATATCCAACCCTTCCACTTTCGGATACACCTCATGCGACAAAATCACAGGATTCGGCATCGTCACCGTAATCGTTTTCGACTGATTGTCCGTCACCACATCAAAATATTGATTCAAATTGAACCCAATTTTCAAAATACTGACCGCCGTAATTTGAATTTCCGTTTGAGAAACCGCCAAACCAGCTACTTTGGTTTGAAATTGTTTCTTAATTCCCTTTTTATCGCGCACTTCTGTCACCGCCAATTCCGCAATCGCCTTTTCAGTGCGCTCCTTCATCAACCCTTTCGCTTGACTAAAATCTTGAATCGCCGCTTTATCCTGCAACCTTTTGACCATCGGGCGCAACGCTTCCGTCAACGCAATCCCACAAGGCGTTTCAATTTTACTGCCTTTGACCGCCAATTTGCCATCCTGCGTCTTCAAAACCGTCGTCAACACCTGCCCGACAAACATACACGTATATTTACTCGCCACCTCATTCATCAACGCCACCGCATTGGAATTATGATTCTCATACCAAACCTGATACAATTGCGAAGTCGTATCCTGCAAAGCCGTAAAATCATTATAATACATTTGTCGAATATACGGATGTTGTTGATTATAAGCACTTACTGCATCTTCTTTTTGCGCAGGCGTAAGTCCCATCCGATTGGCAACGTGCATCAATAACGTAATATTGAAATCCGAAACCAATTTATCAAACTCTTTTTTATACTTTTGCGGGTTGGAAAGAATACGCAAAGTGGTTTCCTCATCCAAATTCGGTTTGAAATCCGCAGGAACAAACGTGATTTGCATGGCTTTCGGGATACTCGTCGAGGTAAGCCCATCACTTTTATTCTTATAAATGAAGTAACCCAAGACACCCGTGACGGCTAAAACACCAATCAAGATGGCTAAATTATTATTGCTGCCAGGTTGGGGGCTGGCTTGCATCGGTTTCGGTTGTGCGCCGCCTTCGCTCATTGATATGGTTCAGTTTTGGATTTTAATAAAATCGTATGTTTCAATCAGAGGCAAATTTAAAAGAAGTTTTGAATATTTGAGGGTTGGAATTAGGATTAAATGGGATTTTTTTTGGATTAAATGGGATTGATGGGTAGGATTATTAGGATTAAGTGCTTGGACAAATTAAAATGATACGAACTAAAACAATTTAAAATATGGATTATCAAATAGTTATAACTTGACGCAAGTTTGCAACTTGCGTCAAGTTGTGCGTTTAATTTTGTCCAAGCACTTAAATCCCAATCATCCCACCAATCAATCCCATTTAATCCAAAAAAAATCCCATTTAATCCCGATTCTAAGGCTACTTATTTTTTTCTTGGCGATAAAAAATAAAATCCAAAGGCGGGAATTTCGTCACCCCACATTGTCGCATCATCGTCACCAATTGCCCGCGATGGTGCGCCGAATGGTTCAAACAATGGTGCATGATATTATAAATTTGTTCTTTGGATTCGCCATACGAAAACGTTTTAAACGCCACGACATGGGTAAAAGCGGTTGCAGGCACTTCCTCGATATGTTTAATGAATGCGCGCGATGCCGCAATCCAGCCTTCATAAATATCTTCGTGGCTACCTGTAAAAGTTTTGCTTGGAAACGCTGCTGGATTTTCCCCTTTCAAGCGTTGTAACCAGAGCGTTTCGACATCCCAA
>JBDKKX010000078.1:0-14196 GCA_039795795.1 Bacteroidota bacterium
GCCATTGAATCGATGTTATCGGGCACCAATCATTTAAATGAAGGAGAATCTTCTTTTTTGAGTGGTCAATTCAATACGAATCAGGGTATTGCCGCTGCTATGGGCGGGATTGGCAATACAAATGCAGGTCGTGGTGCGTTTTTGACAGGACTTTCCAATGAAAATACAGGTATTGCTGCAACAATAGGTGGGTCGAATCATCAAAATTATGCTGCAAATGCTATCCTACATGGCATGAGTCATCAAAATTGGGGCGAAAGTGCAGCTATTTTTGGCGTAAGCCATTTGAATCACGGCAAGCAATCGTTGTTAAATGGTTCGACGCATCGCAATGATGCGAATGGCAGTTTTTTATCGGGCACGAATCATCGAAATGATAGTATTGCCATCAATTCAAGCATTACGGGTAATCACCATACGAATAAGGGCGCAAACAGTGATTTAAGCGGCGATAACCATCAAAATACTGCCATCAATAGTCAAATGTCGGGCAAATCCAATGAAAATTCGGGAGCGAATAGTCAACTCTCGGGTTCCAAAAATAATAATTTGGGCATGAGTTCGACGATGCAAGGCGATTCCAATACGAATGCGGGTCAAAGGAGTTTTGTGGGCGGGGCTTCTAATCAAAATACGGGCAATATGGGTTTGGTTTTTGGCATCAATCTTCAAAATCAAGGGGCATATTCTATTCTGACGGGTAAAGATAATGTCAATCAATCCGCAGGAACGCTTATCAGTGGTGAAAATAATTGGAATGAAAATGCACCGAATAGTTCGATTTTCGGCAAAAACAATCAAAATAAAAATGGGGATGAAAGTTTTTTAGCGGGTTTCAATAACCTCAATCAACGCAGCAAAGGGGCAATGATGTCGGGGCGTGATAATGTGAATCAAGGGGATTATAGTTTTGTGGGCGGGGAATCGTCGGTGAATCAGCAGCCGCATAGCCTTGTTTTTGGCAAAAATAACCAATCGAATGGGAATGGCAGTTGGGTCACGGGTGAAAACAATCGGGGAATGGCTGCTTATAGTAGTACGGCGGGGTTTGGTAATGAAAATCAAGGACGTGCCGCGCTTGCAATGGGTTATAACAATACAATTACAGGCGATTATGGGATGGGATTGGGTTACAAATCGTATAGTACGGGGGCGGCGAGTTTGGTGGCGGGTTATGACAATCGGGGTTTGGCGGATTATCAAATCGTTTTAGGGAAGTCGAATGAATCGAATGGAGCGCGTTCCGTTGTGATTGGGCAGCAGAATCGGTTAAATGGACAAGGGGGCATTGCGCTCGGTACGAGTAATCAAAATGAAAGTCCTTTTGGCGTAGCGGTGGGTAAAAATAATATTATAGGCAATTATACAAATGCGTATGCAATTGGTTTTCAGAATATCACAAATGGCATTAATAGTTATGCGTTGGGTTCGGAGAATCTGGTGGAAGGAAATAATGCGTTTGTGTTGGGTCAAAAAAGTGAGGCGCGGGCGATGAATGCGTATTCGATTGGGCATGCAGTGGCGGCGCATGGGGAGAATAGTGTTGGGATTGGTAAATATAATATTACTATCGCTGCCAATAGTATGACAATAGGGATGGGCGTGCATGCAACGGCTCGGTTGGTGAATGATGTGCCGAATAGTTTGATGTTGGGCATGAATAGCAATTTGCCTACGTTGACGCTTACGCCTGCGCAAGGCATGGGCAGTACGGGCGCAGTGGGCATTGGGCGTAGCAATCCGAGTCAAAAGTTGGATATTAATGGGAATTTGCGGGTCGCAACCGTGTGGCAATGGTCAGATGAACGGCTTCAAGGAAATGTTCAGCCGATTTTGAATCCGACGCAACAACTTTCTACTTTGAAAGGAATTCAATTTAAAGGTCGTGCGTTGGATAACTATGGGATTGACAATCAACTGCATTATGGTTTAATGGCGAGTCGTGTTGCGCAAACGTTTCCGAATTTGGTACAAACGGATGCCGCAGGGATTCAATCGGTCAATTACATCGAATTCATTCCGATAATCATCGCCAGTCAACAAGAACTTTCCGAGCAAGTGCGTCAATTGGCAACGCAAGATAGCCTTCAAAAAGTGGTCAAACAGCAACAACAACAATTAACGGATGTGCAACGACAATTGTTGGAATTGAAAAATATCGTGGGTCAATTGTGCGAAAAAGGTTGTGCGGGTTTACAACAAGCGTCTGTTTTGGTGGAATTGTATCAAAATGTGCCGAATCCTGCTCGGAATGAAACCGAAATTGGTTATTCCATTCCGTTGAAATTCACGACGGCTTATATCTTGGTGCACAATACGGAGGGCGTTCAAATCGCCCGTTTAGGCATTGCGCAGGGTGGGAAAAGCAAAGTTTATTTGGATTTAACCAATATTCCATCTGGGACTTATACTTATAGCCTTTTGTTAGAGGGTCAAATCGTTGCATCCAAAAGAATGGTCGTTATTCAATAAAAAACTTATAAAATATTTATAATCAATCTTTTATACTACTTTTCATTACTTAATCTATGAAAAAAAATCAATGTTTATTTTGGATCTGTGCGGGATGTATTTTCGGGTCGAAATTGCTCGCGCAACAAACCCCGCGTCCGGGCTTGGAAGTCAACGGCAGTAACACACTTTGCAGTGGCACGCCTGTAACCTTTACGTTCGTCGTGCCGATACCCGATGGCTGTGCCATCGAATCGGGTACGCCTTACGAGTTGTATAAAGATGGCAGCCTGATGAGCAGTGCTCCCAATGCGCAAATCAATTTAAACGCGCCTATTGAAGGGAATTATTACGGAAAAGTCCGATTTCAAAACGCGCCGAATCGGACTTGTGCCTTTCCGCAAACCAATGAATCGAATACGATTACCATTCATAAAACGCCCGTAGCCCCAAGTGCAACGCCTGTGAGTGCCTCCGTGCCGATTAACAATAATATTGTGGTCATCGCAGGAACGAATACCGCAGGTACCGCAGGCACGTTTCATTGGAGTTTAGGACCGAATGCCCTATTTCAAGGGACACAATTCACCACCTTGCCCGCCGTCAAAGGGACGCAAACGTATAGTCTTCGCGAAAATCGAGACAATTGTTATAGTCCCGAAACCAGCATATCCATCACGGGCGAAGCCTTGACAGCACCCGTTATCAAACCATTGATACCGCAGGCTTGCACAGGCGGGAATGTGGTACTGACTGCGGATAATGTACGCGCCAATGCAGTCATCAAATGGTATGATTCGCCCACCGCAACGACTCCTGTGGCGATTGGAAACCGTTTCACTACACCCAACCTTACACTCACGACCGATTTTTGGGTTACGACGGCATTAGACCGAGCAGAAAGTGAAAAGGCATTAATACATGTGCAAGTAGATCCGATTGCCATACCCGCAATGACTTTAAGTACGCCGATGGTTTGCAATGGACAAAAAATCAAGCTATCCGCACAGACCAAACGAGGCTTTATCCATTGGTACGATGCAGCCGTCCATGGCAATTTATTGGCAATCAGCAATGTTTACGAAACGCCCGCTTTGTCCGCAACGGCGAATTATTGGGCGGAAGCCGTCGAAAATACCTGTAAAAGCGAGCGCGTACAAACGATTGTCACCGTCAATCCCAATCCCGCATTGCCTGAAATCAGCACGAATGCCCCCGTTTGCGAAGGCGAAACCTTGCAAATTGCCGTCACCCATCCAACCAACGTTCAATATAACTGGACAGGGACGAATCGATTCGCCAGCAACAACGCATGGATAGAAATTCCAGCAGCGAACGAAGCCTTACATCAAGGCATTTACAGTGTTTACGTGAAAGACCCCATTTTTAATTGTGTTTCCGCCATACGCTCCATTAATATAGACATTTTGCCCGCGCCCAAACTCAATGTCATGGGAACGGTGATGGTGAAAGATGGCGAAAAATACCAATTGCAAGCCTCTGGCGGTTCACAATATTCGTGGCAACCAGAGACGCATTTAAGCCAAGCGAACCTGCCCAATCCGACGTTTCAAACCGAATTGACCACCAAAAATCAACAAGCATTTGATTATGTCCTAACAGCTATCGGAAAAGACAATAAATGCAGTGCCAAAGCAACTGTCCGCATTGTCGTATTGCCCAAGACAAAATTGGTGATTAACAACGTCCTTACGCCTAATGGCGATGGCGATAATGATGAATGGGAAATTGATTATATTTATAATATCCATGATTATACGATAGATATATTTGATGATTTTGGCAATTTGGTTTACACGCAAACCAATGATTATGAAAAAAACAAATGGAATGGGCATTTCAGACAAACAGGACAATTAATGCCCACTGGGACTTATTGGTATCGAATTCAGTTCAACAACGGTACGGAAAGACCAATGACAGGTGCTATTACTTTACTATCCAATCCATAACAATGAAATATATATTTACTTTTTTAATACTATTTTTAGAAGCACAAGGCATTTTATGGGCACAGCAAATGCCGACTGCCACTGTAATGCCCCATTATTTGTGGTTGCAAAACCCTGCTTGTGTCGGGATGAACCGAAAGGAAGGATATGACATCCGCTTATCGCACCGCAATCAGTGGTTGCCGATGAAAGACGCGCCAACACATCAGTTTTTGGCAGTGGACAAAGGCTTTGAAGGCGAAAAAATAGGCATGGGTTTCATAGCGTTCAACGACAAAAGACATCTATTATCCCAACAAGGATTTCAATTAGCGTATGCCTATCGCGTCCCCTTTGGATACGAAAACCGTTTGGAAACGCCAGAAAATAGTTATGTCAATCGAGGCTGGTTATTATCGTTCGGATTAGGGGCGGGCTTATTGAATCAGCGATTGGATTTAAGCGAAGCAGTGGTCAAAAATCCAAATGATCGATTGCTCATGCCCGACCAACCGACCAGCATCACTGGCATGGATGTTAGTTTTGGAGGCGATTTGATGTTTAAATCGAAGACACCCCGCGTTTTAGATTCGATTCATCTTGGAATTGGGATGCGCCATATACCCTTTTACGCCCGTTTTCAAGACTCATCCCTGTCCGCCTTGTCCGTGAAAACGCATTATACCAGTTATTTGACCTATATACGCAGTTGGCATTATACGAAAATGGAATACATCGCATTATATCGATTTAATTTGCCTAATGCGTTTCCAGCGTCGCAACAATGCGATTTAAGTGCTTTTTTCCATTACAAAAAATACGGATTCGTGGGCAGTGGCTGGAAAACAGATTTCAGTAAAAGCAGTTATTGGCGTGCGATGGTGGGCATAACGTATTTACCCAAAGCGCAATTAATGTATATTTATGAAAATGCTTTGACGAGCCGTAATTCATTAGCCTATTCGAGCCATGAATTTGCATTAAGTTTTCAGTTTTAAAAGAAAACCGTTTGGAAGGTTTGAAAAATCTTCCAAACGGTTGATAATCAATATTTTATTTTTTTATTATTGTAAGAACAAATGAATGAAATGAGAATTATCAGTTTCATAATCCTATTCCTGCAAATCCAAACCTGCGTTTGGGCGCAACGCATGGTACCGATTTTATTCCAAACCACTTTAAATGACGCACCTTTTGCCCATGCAGAAATTACCTTTTTAGATAAATATTATAGAAATGCGTTTTATGAAGGTAAAATGCCTGTTCCACGAGACGAGCCTGTGGGGGTGACGGACGCGAACGGTACAGTAAAGATGCGCCTGCCCAGAACCCGAGATAGTAAAGATTGGGAAGTAAAAAGAAGCAATCGTTCCGAAATTTATTGGGAATATGCTTTTCAAATTCGGGCGGATCAAGTGGATACGAATTTTTTTGATGCTTTGAATATTGTAAAATTGGTGTATGTGAAATATATTCCAAAAATAATTGATAATCAACAAGTTATCACGATACCGTTAAATTTACAAGTCAATTTTGTGCGAGCGCGTCGGACGTTGCAACGCCGTATCGATAGCCTTGAAATTTTGATAGAACGCGCTAAGTGGGTACTCCATCAAACCAATGCAAAATTGTTAGGCAATTCATTAAGTTTTGCGATGGGTTATTATGAGGCGCGGACAAAACAGCTTGATACCTTATTGGAAACGGATAAAAAGCGATTAGAAAATTATCAAGATACGTTGGCAAAACGGGAAAAGTATCCCAAAACGAGTCTTTCGGAGTTGGCGAAAGAAGGCAAATTAGCCTTAAAAGGCGGTCGTTATGTCGTGACCACTTCCAAAGATGGGTCGGATACTCAAATTGCATCTTCTGTTGCTCAATTGGAAAAGGAAATTGCGGCGCGCAGCCAACAAATCGCTTCGATTTTGGAAATTTACGAAAAAGAAATCAATGAAGGTTTAGATTTGGCGATACAGACGAAGTATGAACCGCGTCAATTTAAAGTGAAAGCATTAAG
Source organism: Bacteroidota bacterium (assembly GCA_039795795.1). Classification (GTDB taxonomy): domain Bacteria; phylum Bacteroidota; class Bacteroidia; order Chitinophagales; family Saprospiraceae; genus JAAFJT01. Next base: position 6,421 of record JBDKKX010000078.1, read on the forward strand.
TGAGGATAATTTAGCAGATGTACAGGCTTGTGTCCGCCAATTGCGGGAGCGTTATGAGCGTTACGCGCCTTTTTTGGCGGCGAAAGGGATGAAAGGAACAATCGTTTTGGAAATTAGAGGCTACACGGACGGAGAAAAATTTGGCACTACAAAGCCTTTTGAAATAGAGTCTATGAATCAATGTGCTGATGCCGAAAAAACGGGGAATGACCCAGAAAATCAATGTTTATCCGCACTGCGCGCTCGATATTTGAAGGAATATATGGTTTCGTTGATGCCTCAGTTGCCTGTTGCGGCAATGCACCAAGGTTTGGGCAATCAATTAGCGGTGCAGGCAGGCGATATGACACCCAATGCCGATTTTAGGAAATGTATGATTTCGACTTATATAAAATTAGAATCTGTAAAATTGAATTAAAAAAATTTCATATTTTTTAAATGGCGCAGGGCGTTGGAATTAGGATTAAATGGGATTTTTTTGGGATTAAATGGGATTGATTTTTTAGGATTTATAGGATTTGGCGTTTAATCAAAAATCCTATAAATCCCAAAAAAATCAATCCCATTTAATCCCAAAAAAATCCCATTGAATCCGAATTCCAATGTACTCAGTGTAATAAATGACTCAATGCCCTTTCTATTGTTCTATATTGAAACTTAAACCCTTGATTTTCAATCTTTTGTGAAGCCACATTATTCCCATTCAAAACCACATCTGCCATCTCGCCCAAACCCAATCTCAATAAAAAAGCGGGAACAGGCAAATAGAAATGCCATCCGCCTTTCACTTCACCAATGGTTTGAATAAAAACCTTGTTGCTAACAGGCGCGGGCGCGACACCATTATATATACCACTCATTTTCGCATCCTGCACCGCTTTTACAAACATTTGACATATATCATCTATGTGAATCCATGACATCATTTGTTGTCCATCGCCAAACCAATTGCCCATTCTGACCCAAAAGGGCAACATCATTTTCGGCAACGCGCCTCCTTTTGCAGATAAAACAATACCCACACGTATCGTAACGCCCCGTATTTGCTTATTTTGATACTTTTGAGTAACCGATTCAATTGCCTTTTCCCATGCCACCGTACTTTCGGTCAAAAAACCAGTACCCGCATTCACGTCCTCATCCAGCAATTCCTCCGCAACCCGATTGCCATAAAACCCTATCGCAGAGGCTGCAATGTATGCCTTAACTTTATTGGGATACCGACGCAATGTATTGGCAATCAACTCATTAGATTGAACCCGACTGTCAATGATGAGTTGTTTTCGCGCATTTGTCCAACGTCCATCTGCAACGCCTGCACCCGCTAATTGAATAATATAATCTGCTTTTGCAATCGCCGTTTCGTCGATTTCGCCCCTCGAAGGATTCCAAAAATAAGCAGGAAAAGAGGCATTCCAATTCGCTTTTCGGCTCAAATGGAGGACATTATAACCCATTTGTTTTAAAATTTCCGAAAGGCGTTGACCAATAAGCCCAGTACCGCCTGCTATCAGGATAGTTGATTCCATTATTTCTTATTTTAATGCGTGGTTTCAATGAAGCGGAATTGCAAAACAACCATTTCTAATAAAATATTATTTTAAATATATCTATTGGGGTGCCATCGTTCCATGTAAAGTGCTGGATTATCCACAGGCTTCCAACCAAATTGTTTATATAATTCATGCGCATCTTGCGTCAATAAAATCCATCGCCGAAAACCTTGCAAATCTGGATGATTCATAATGGTTTCCATCAACCATTTGGAAAGTCCTTTGCCTCGATACTCAGGTAACACAAAAACATCAGCCAAATATGCCATCGTTGCATAATCCGTTATCACGCGGGCATAACCCACTTGTATTTCGCCCTGAAATAACCCAAAATTAAGTGAATTTTCAACAGCTTTTTTAACAATTTCAAATGGGATATTTTTAGCCCAATACGATTGATTTGCTAAAAAATCATGAATGACTGTTAAATTCATTTGAGTTGCATCTGTTGTTAATTGAAAATCACCTTTTTTTAGATTTAAAATTTGCATTTTTGAATATGGATGGATTAAACATTTTTTTTAAAAGGATGTTGGTCGGCGCACACGTTCCAATAATTCAGTCCGTTTCGATTGCCAATTTTCTATCGTTGTCGTTGGAGTGGAATGAACCGAACGACTCGCTTGATACCTTTTCCAAAAGTCATAATAGAGCACTGCGTAGAATCCTAAGAAGGGCAGTAATAATCCAAATCCCCACACAATAGGTTTATTCACAACAATTAATAAAATTAAAAAAATAATATATAAAGCCACCGTTACGCCTACACCTGCACCGATGGCGACGGGTGCTTTAAACTCTACTTGGTTCACCCGCTTATCTCGAATGTATTGAGCACCTTTAAAAATAGGGAAATGAAGCGCGTAGCCAATGCAATAAGGCACAAAACCAAGCATTAAAGCGATTGTTTTTGCCAAAGTTGCGTGATAGGGCTGCGCTACGGCTAAATCACTCACTTTTGCATCGGACAAAGCTTGAAAATAATTATCTACATCTTGTTTTAAATCAGCCCGTTGTGTATCGGATAATTTTTTATAAAAATTATTCGCAATTTCTCTTTCTGCTTCCAAACGCCGTTTATTTTGTTTGAAAATGGGAAAAACAGCACTATCGGGATACGAATTTCGATATAATTCAAACAAATGTTCTACCAAAGGTTCGTCTTCCACTTTTTGAATGACGACTAATAGCGGTTCTGTTTCCTTAAAAATATCTGCCGTCAATTGATTGACTGCCTTATTTTGATTTTCTTTATAGGTATCATAATAGCGGCTCAATGGAATCGGATTACCGACTTCCAATAAAATTTCAGAACGAAACGTATGCGCATCTGTGTAAGTGATGCCGACGGGCACAATTTGCAAATCCAAATCGCCATGCAACGCATAATTACCAAATGCCATTCGTGCAACGCCTTTTTGAGGCGGATGCAACCGTTTTGCCGTTCGAGTCGTGCCTTCTGGGAAAATTAAAATCGCTTTTTTATCCGCTAAGGCTTGATAAACGTAATCCATCGTCGCTTGATTGTTTTTCAAATTCGCATAACCGTCGCGAAATCGAAAAATGGGAATCATATTCAATCCTTCTAACAATTTTCGATAAAAAGGTTTTGAAAAAAGGTCGCCCCGCGTGATGAAATTGAATTCAACCTGCCGCAAAACGCAAGCTAAAGTCATTGGTTCACAAAACGCCGTTGGATGATTCGAGGCTATCAACATCGGTTTGCCGACAGGTATTTTTTCCGCGCCTGAAAAATATATTTTTTTATAAAATACTTTTAATCCTAAAGTACCCAAAGGACGTGCAATGTAATATAACATATTGATTCAAAACTAAATACAAAATAAAAAATGGTTTTAACTGTGAGCGATGCAAATTATATCTTTGCCACGAATTACACAAATTTGCGCGAATTTAGATAAATTTAGATAAAAAAAATTCGTTTAAATTCGGGTAATTCGTGGCAAATGTAAAGTTTTTTTTTATTTTCGCGGCATGAATCCAGTAGAAAAATACTTAATTGTTATCGGTGGCGCGACGGCTTCGGGCAAAACGGGACTTGCTATCGCGCTTGCGCAACATTTCAAAACAGCGATTGTATCCGCAGATAGTCGCCAAATTTATCAAGAATTGAAGGTTGGAACGGCTAAACCAACGAACGAGGAATTGGCTGCTGCCAAACATTATTTGGTTGGGCATGTATCCATTCAAAATGATTATAGTGTTGGACTTTTTGAACAAGAGGCTTTGGCGGCTTTAAAAACCATTTTTTCGACTCAAAAGGTGGCAATTATGGTTGGCGGCACCGGTTTGTACCTCCGCGCTGTGTGCGAAGGGTTGGACGAATATCCTGCGATTCACCCACAAATTCGACTTGATTTAGAGCAGTTATTCGCAGAGGAAGGCATCGTTGCTTTGCAAAATGAATTGAAAATCAAGGATTTAGCTTATTATGAAAAGGTGGATTTAAATAATCCGCATCGGTTGATGCGCGCTTTGGAAATTTGTCGCGGGACGGGAAAACCATTTTCTTCTTTTCAAAATAAAGAAAAAGAGGCGCGTCCTTTTACACCGATTTATATTTTGACCGATTGGGATAGAAATATTTTGTATGAACGCATTCATCAACGGGTGGATAGCATGATGGACAATGGTTTGTTGGAAGAAGCCAAACAATTTGAACCGTTCCGCCATTTGAATGCTTTACAAACGGTTGGTTATCAGGAATTTATGGCGTATTTTGATGGTCAATGTGATTTGAAAACGGCTATCGAAAAGGTCAAACAACATACTCGGAATTATGCTAAAAGACAATTGACTTGGTTTAAAAAGCAGGCGCATTGGCAACGATTTCATCCGTCAAAAGTGCAGGAAGTGATTGATTATATTCAGCAGTTTTAATTAACTTGCATTTTGAAAAGCATGCTTTTGGAGTATGCATGAAGTTGCCAATGCTATGGATATTCAAGAGCCTATTGAATTGTTGTTAGGGTAATTCAGGTAATTACAGTCGAATTTTATTTCAAAAGAACACGAACGGTAGTATAAAATGCTGCAATTTCTGAATTTTTTGTTTTTATATATTGAACTGTCATGTGAAAACTTGAGTTGTAAAATTATGAGGCAGATAACTCGTATCTGTTATAATTAGGTCAATAGATTGCTGATTTTGAGGGACAGAATCTATCTGAATTGCAGCACTAAAAGCAATTTCTTTTGAAAAAGCATTGTTAAAAAAATATATATTTAATAAAAGAACCCACCAATTTTTCATAATACTTAAATACTTTATTTCTTAACTATACCTATCCGAAATGAAAGAACGAAAAATCGTAGGGGCAGGTCGTGACCTGCCTGCCTTTTTATAAATCCATTCCAATTATTTAATTATCAATGATTTATAAATAATTTTGTTTTAAATTTTAAAAAGGCAGGTCACGACCTGCCTCTACGATTTTTCGTTCTTCCGTTTAGGATAAGCATATTATAGGAAAGAAGGCATTAATTGTTCGTTTTTTTGCAAAAAAATCAAACGAATGCTTCTTTAATGCCTTCATCTCCATTCTTAATTCAACTTATAGTTTAAATATCGTGTTTTGGATAAACTAAACCAATTTTTTCTCGAATTCGGTACAAGGTTTCCGCCAATAACGCGCTTTTCTGCAACGACATCAAGGGAGATTCTAAAACATTTTTTTTCAAACATCGATTCACTTCTTCGATTTCAAATTGATAACCATTGCCATTATACGGCATCGAAAACTCTTTCAACGGTTTTCCATTCAATTGCAACGACACTTTTTCGGGATGATGGAAACGCGGATGGATGTGAATCATCCCCTGTTCACCATATATATATGCCTCCGTGTTCGTCAAACTCGTGAACGTGCTGTGCAACATCGAAATTTCATCGCTTTTATGTTTCAATAAAATGGCACAGGTTGCATCAATTTCGGTGGTTGAAAATTGCGCAAATGCTTGAATATCAATTGGTTTTCCGAAAATTTCCATTGCCAAAAAAACAGGATAAATTCCAATATCCAATAGCGAACCCCCACCTAAATCTTTATTAAAAGCGCGCTTCTCAACATCAAAAGGGGCAGTAAATCCAAAATCGGCTTTGATACTCAACGGTTTACCTATCGCGCCCGACGCAATCAGACTCATGGCTTTTTTAAACGCAGGAATAAATTGCGTCCACAATGCCTCCATTAAAAACGTTTGGTTTTGAAACGCTAAGTCGCTCATCCGTTTTACTTCTTGCGGATTCATCCCCATCGGTTTTTCGCATAAAACAGGCATTTTGCGCTCCAAACACATTAAAGTATTTTCGCAATGCAGGACGTGCGGGGTTGCAATATAGACCACATCCAAATCGGGACAATCCAACATGGCTTGATAGGACCCAAAAGCATGCGGCGCGTTGAATTCTTGCGCAAACGCAATAGCGCGTTCCTTAGAGGTGGAGGCAACCGCGTGCAATTTTGCATCGGGCACCAGTTGCATATCGGAGGCAAATTTGCGCGCAATCTTGCCCAAACCAATGATTCCCCAGTTAATTTTTTTTTGAACTCCCATAAAATTGATTTTATGGCTCAAAAATAGTATTTTTTGAGACTGAAATGACTATTTTCGCCGCTAATATAGGTAAACTTTAATTTTTTTAAACAATTTTTTTTAAACCATGTCTTCATCGATTGACCTCTATCGCAAATATCAAAAATTGGATTATGATACCCAAGTCGGTATCAAAATCGCTGCCCTTATTTTTGAGCCGTTTGAATTGTCTTACTTTATGAAAGCAATCAACGCATATAAAGCGGAACTTTCACAACAAAATATAGTTTCTAATTATGCTCAAAACCTTCTAAATCAATTTGTTAAGGAAGGTTATTTAATGACGATTGGCAAAAGTCAATATCGAATTTCGCCGACTTTTTCTAATTTTTTATTGGATGAAACTTTTCAAAAAGACGAAGATTCTATTCTTTTGATGCAATGTGTTCGCACGACGGAGCCCCCAGTTGCTTTGTATTTCATGCGGGGCGATAAGCAACATTTGTATCGGGTGTTGAAAGAAATGCATTTTTATTATTATCAAGACCGATTAGAACCGTTTCAAAACCATTGGAATACGATTTTTCAGTATCATAACGCTTCTTTTACCCAAATCGGGGATTTGGTTGAAGTGTTTTTTCCGAAATTGATGGATAAAAGTCGAATCAATAAGTGTCCACCGAAGATTCGTACTTTTCTTTTAAAAAATATTTTGTTTGAATCAAAGCTATTGCTCACTTCAAATAACGAGTATCAAGCATACGTTTTTGACCATTTATCGGATTTTGAACCCAACGATAGGGAGGATTTGGCGGAAGAATTGGCAGAAAATGCTATGTTGCGCGGCGATTTTGAACGCGTGAAGGTTTTATTTCCGTTGCTTTCGGAGTTTGCACAAGCGTTTCACACGGCTTGGTTTGAGTTGGTACAGGATAATAATACGGGTGCTTCCATTGCCTTACTGAATGCACAAAAAGCGATACGCAAATTATCGGGCAATAGCAAATCGCCTTTATTGCATTTGGCAGCTTTAATTCAGTATTTAATTTGGTTACAAGGGGATGCCTTAGCATCTTCTGCCAAAATTGAAGCTAATTTTAAGGCTGTTACCAAATATCATACGGTTTATGGTGACAATTATTGGCATTTTTTGGCAGTTGCGATGAGTTTAAAAAATCAAAAAAAGGAAGCGCAAGTTATTTTTAAAGAGCATAGACCTTCCAATAAAACGGGCATTCATCAATTTTTTTATTTTTTGACGCAGTTTTGGGTGGATAGAAAGGCGGTGGATAATGATGCGAATCTGATTCCGTTTTACAGACATCTGCAAAAAAATGGTTATAATTGGTTGGCAAGTGAAATTTTGGCGATACTTGGCGTTTTGCGTCCGCATGATGAAGTCTTGCAAGGGGAGTTAGAGAAACTATTAAAGGTTTTAAAAACGAAGCCTTTGGTGGACATTGTGCCGCACGTAGATGAGTGGGAATCGGCTTTGAATGCGATGATTGGGCTTTCGGGGATGAAAACGGCGGTGACGGCGAAGGAAAATGATTCTCGGTTGGTTTGGTTATTGGATTTTGAATCGAAAGAAATTCAGCCGAAAGAGCAGGTTTTTGGCAAATCGGGCTGGTCTGGGGGGCGAAATGTGGCTTTGACGCGGGTAAAA
>JBDKKX010000079.1:0-14094 GCA_039795795.1 Bacteroidota bacterium
ATGCTCCGAATAGCTGCTTCCCGCGCAAAACCACGAATATTCATATCCCAAATCCTAAAATTGCTTTCAAGAAGTATCGTATCCAAGATAATATTCGTAGATAATTGTAATTTTTCAGCCGTTAAAGGCAATAATTCTGTAGCTGAATAAGACAATAATGGTTGTATCTCACACGCTGTATAATTTGAAATCCCAATTCGATTGAAATGATTTAAACCGACATGTGTTTTCCAATTAATTTTAAATGGACTTAATATATATTCAATTGATTTTAAATGTCTTGGCAATTCATTTCGAGCAATAAACACCACATTAAAAGGTATATATGAAACCAAACCCACTAAATAATCTGCAAAATCTTCCGCTTTATGATAATAGCTCATAGATTCTTGTTCTGATTTTGCGCCATGTGTTTTATGGGTTTTAAATTGCACTATTTCGGTCGAACTACCCGCAATATATGGTGTTTTTAATTGCAATGTAACACCATTCACTTCCAAATCAATATCACTATCACCACCCATTTCTAAGTAAGTGTGACCCAATTGTTGCAACATGCGTTTGAACACTACTTCAAAAGCATGCCCTTTGATAGTTCTTAAAACAGGAGGATTGTTTGCCAATAAATCATCAAATATATGCAAAGGTAATTGAATTGCAGTCAGTAATATATTCAATTTATCAGAATCTGATAATGTCGAAATATTTTCTACTTGATGAAATATTTTTAGCGCGGACAAAATATCGGTTATCCTACCTTTGTTGAGCAAGTTATAGATTGTCATCAAAAAAATCTTTAATGGGAATATTTAAAGCGTTAGCGAGTTTCTCAAGCACCACAATCGAAATATTCCGAGTGCCTTTTTCTATATCATGCACATAAGTACGGTCTATGTCAGCAAGATGTGCCAACGATTCTTGCGAAAGTCGTCTCTCGACTCGAAACACTTTCAATTTGTTTCCAATTTTTTGCTTTATATCCATAGGGCAAAAGTCTCATAAGTAGGACAATTGTACAACGGACAATAGACCACATTTAGTTAAATGTATTTATTTTTAGGATGATTTTGCTAAATTTTTGCTTGAAATAGCAAAACTTGCGTCAAATTGGAAAATTGACGCAAGTTTACTTACGTACCTTTTCCATTAGTATCCGGGTTCAAATTCTGTATAAACAAAGGATGAAGTCAAACCAATCGGTTGTGTAACGGGCATGGCACGTTGTGCTGTCGGGGCAGGGCGTGCTGCGATGGGACGTGCAACGTTTGTTGCAACGGTGGACAATTGAGATAAAATGCCGTTTTCGCGCAATAACGCATTGATTTGTGCGGCAGTTGCCATCTGAGATGGATTTAGAGTGATGCGAAATTCCATTGTTTGAAACAATTTTTTGATTGATAATTAATGACTTTTAAACTATGAGACAAAATTAAGCTATTAGCGAAAATTTCACAAATTTTTTTTCACTTTTTTTTCATTTTTTTGAAAATAATTTTTTTAACCTTTTTTGTTTTTGAATTGTTTTGAAACACATAGGTACATAGAGCACATAGATTTTTTTGGAACACATAGGTACATAGGGCACATAGGGCATTGATTTTCAACACTCTATGTGCCCTATGTCTCTATGTGTTCCCAAATCTATGTGTCCTATGTACCTATGTGTTTCAAAAAAAAACAGTATTCAGTTTCCAATTATTACCACAATCTATATTCAGCTATGCAAGAATTCATCGAAGTCACGGGCGCGAAAGTCCATAATCTTAAAAACATTTCCCTAAAAATTCCGCGTCATCAGTTCGTGGTCATTACAGGCATTAGCGGGTCGGGCAAATCATCCTTGGCGTTCGACACGATTTATGCAGAGGGGCAAAGGCGTTACATGGAAACGTTTTCGGCTTATGCGCGACAATTTATCGGCAGCATGGAACGTCCTGATGTCGAACAAATCACTGGTTTAAGCCCCGTTATCTCGATTGAACAAAAAACAACAGGTCGAAATCCGCGCTCAACGGTGGGTACAATTACTGAAATTTATGATTTTATTCGACTTTTATATGCTCGCATTGGCGTTCCGTACAGTCCTATTTCAAACAAACCGTTGGTTCAATACACAGAATCTCAGATTTTGGACAATATTTTACAACAATTTAGTGGTCAAAAGGTGATGTTACTCGCGCCGATTGTGCGCGGACGCAAAGGGCATTATCGAGAATTGTTGGAAAATATGCGCAAAGCGGGTTATACCAAAATACGTGCAAATGGTGTTATTAAAGAATTAGTGCTTGATTTACAATTAGATAGGTTCAAAACCCACGATGTGGAAGTGGTTATTGACCGTTTGACAGTGCGTTCGGAATTGCGGGACAGGATTGCAGCATCGCTCACGACGGCGATGCAATTGGGTGAAGGGATTGTTTTCGTTAGTCCATTTGACACAAATAATGTCGAAATATCCAATACCTTGTTTTCAAAACATTTGATGGATCCGACCACTGGCGAAGCATATCAAGTGCCCTCTCCGAATACGTTTTCGTTTAATACGCCTTATGGTGCTTGTCCGCGTTGTAAAGGCTTGGGACAATTGTTTGAAGCAGATGTAGCAAAAGTGATTCCTGATAAAACAAAAAGTATTAATGAAGCAGGGTTTTTGCCTTTGGGTGAAGTACGAGAAACAATTTTGTTTAAACAATTGAAAGAACTCGGTAAAAAATATGGTTTTACGTTTGATACACCCATAGAAAATATTCCTGAAGCGGCAGTTAAAGTAATTTTATATGGTGGTGAAAAATCAACGGTCAAAGCACCCGAAAGCGATGTAGAAGGGGAATATAGCTACAATTTGTGTCAAACAGGGATTGTGAATATGTTGAAACATTGGTATGATTCAACGACTTCCGAACGTTGGGCGGGTTGGATTGAAGATTTTATGTCTGTCAGCGATTGCCCTGAATGCAATGGTTTCCGCTTGAAAACACAAAGTTTGCATTTCAAAATCATGGGCAAACATATTGGCGATTTAACCTTGCTTGATATGCCTACTTTAACGAATTGGTTTTCGGCAATTGAACCACAACTCACGGAACGTCAACAAGTTATCGCCAAAGACATTTTAAAAGAAATTCGATTGCGATTGGGCTTTTTATTGGATGTTGGGTTAGATTATTTGCATTTGAACCGTCCTGCGGGCAGTTTGTCGGGCGGCGAAGCGCAACGGATTCGCTTGGCAACTCAAATTGGTTCGGCTTTGACGGGCATTACCTACATTTTGGATGAACCCAGTATTGGTTTGCATCAACGCGATAATCAAAAATTGATTCAAGCTTTGCGGCATTTGACGGATATTGGCAATTCGGTTTTGGTCGTGGAACACGATAAAGACATTATGTTAGCGGCGGATTACTTAATTGATTTGGGACCAGGCGCGGGCAAAAATGGTGGACAACTCGTTGGCGCAGATAAACCCAGTGATTTTTTAACGAAATTTTCGCCAACGGCGGATTTTTTAAGTGGTCGTCAATCCATTCAAATCCCGAAAACACGCAGGGTAGGCAATGGAAAACAATTGATTTTGAAAGGCGCGACAGGCAATAACCTTCAAAAAGTAGATGTAAAAATTCCATTAGGAACGTTGACAGTGGTAACAGGCGTTTCGGGCAGTGGCAAATCGACGTTGATTAATGAAACGTTATATCCAATTTTGCGACAGCATTTTTATAAAAGCATCAAAAAGCCAATGGCTTATACGACATTTGAAGGGTTGGAACATTTGGATAAAGTGATTGAAATTGAGCAATCTGCGATTGGCAGAACGCCGCGTTCCAATCCTGCAACGTATATTGGCGTTTTTACGGACGTGCGCACCTTGTTTGCAGCCGTTCCAGAAGCAAAAATTCGAGGTTATCGGGCGGGTCGATTTAGTTTTAATGTCAAAGGTGGGCGATGTGAAAAATGCGAAGGCGCGGGTCAGCGCGTGATAGAAATGAATTTTCTGCCCGATGTGCATGTTTCTTGCGAAACGTGTTTGGGGCGGCGTTATAATCGAGAAACGTTGGAAATTTTGTATAAAGGCAAATCTATCAATGATGTTTTAAATATGTCCGTAGAGGAAGCAACGCCTTTTTTTGAACCCATTCCGAATATTCATCGAAGAATCAAGACTTTACGCGAAGTGGGTTTAGGTTATATCACCTTGGGGCAGCAAGCCACTACTCTATCGGGCGGCGAAGCGCAACGCGTCAAATTAGCGGAAGAATTGTCCAAAAAAGACACGGGCAACACCTTATATATACTCGACGAACCGACGACGGGTTTGCATTTTCAAGATATTCAATTATTGCTTGACGTTTTAAACAAATTGGTGGATAAAGGCAACACGGTTATCATCATTGAGCATAATATGGATGTGATAAAAGTGGCAGACCATATTATTGATATGGGTCCCGAAGGCGGACATCGCGGCGGACTTGTGGTTTGCGAAGGCACGCCCGAAGTCGTTGCAAAATGCAAAACCAGTCACACAGGTAAGTTTTTAAAACAAGAATTATCTTTTTAAGCCATTGGAATGAAGGTTCATTAGGCTTGATATAAAATTGATTTTCAATCATTTAATGATTGAAAATCAATCTTATATAAATATTAATAAACTATAATTCAACTTGCATGCGGCAAAATTTTCTTGCACTCATTCCCAACGTACACCAAACAAAATCCTAATAAATTCGGGCGTTGAAATCGCGCCAACTGCATATAATCTGCCAATTGAATCGTTGCTTTTTCGATGACATGGTCTAACAATGGTTTCACTGGAATCGGTTTTGGTGCAGGTGGTGGGGGCGCAATTTTGGGTTTGCGACTTTTAGAAGCCTTTTTCGGAGGTGCGGGTGCCTCTACGATTTTTTCAGCTGCATCCACCCATTTGTCGGCATTTTCTTTTTTGATATATTTTAATTCCAATAAAATCTCATGTTGGATGTTCACTTGCGGAATCCGTTCTAAAAAAATATCAATAAACCGCTTTTCCACTTCGTATTCGCTGCGAATTAAGTAATTTTCATACGGAAACAACAGTCCAACGACTAAGGTTTTCAAATGTTTTTCATTGTAAGCAATGTTATCCCGATTGGAATGTGCTTTTTGCAAGGCTTGCTCCACCCAACGGGCAAACGGTTCGATATGTCCCTGCGTCACCAATTGTCCAATCGCTTCTCGAATCTCGTATTGAATCGTCCCATACGCCATGCCCAATTGCAACGCCACAAAATAATCATAATATAAACTTTTAATGACATAATTCGGCATCTGAAACGTATAATCACTGCCAAAAACGGCTTTCAAGGTCGTCATCCCTGTATAAAAAAGCATACTCCAAATTTCTTTGAGTCCGAAACCCATTTGCACATTAAAACGGTCGGTGAGATAACTTTTGATTTCCCCCGTTTCTAAAAACGTGTTCAAATACGCCAAACCCGTTTCCTCATTATTGCCGATTCGGAAAATCTGTGCAATTTTTTGATAATCCGTCGCAACATTGGCGGTCAACATTTTTTTGGGATATTTGCGCACCGCTTGATAATAATTCGCAAAATATAACACCATTTCGGGATTGTAAAGGTGTCGGGATTGCTCAAGGTCGAAACGATAACCGTCATACCATTCTCGTAAATCGCCCAAGATAGCGGGCAATTCCGACTCTGAAACGGCTATTTTTCGGAGCAAATCGGCGACTTCCGCTTCGGTAAACCCCATCATGTCGTGAAAAAACGGGTGCAAGGAAATATCGGTTGCGATATTAAAACCACTCGTCATGCTATCTACTGTCACGGGCGCAACACCTGTCAAAAAAATGCGGGCAATATTCCCACGATTGGTTTCACTTTTCAAAACCTCATAAAATTTGCGGACATAACCATTTTTTGAAACAATCTCTTTAAATTCTGCAAAATGAAAGGATAATAATTCGTTGGTAAATTGATCGTATTCATCAATCAGCACATAAATCGGATGAGGCGATTGCTTCGACTGGAAAATATCAAAAAATTCTATCAAGGTACTCGCGGGAGAAGACTGACTTTCAATCCGCACTCGTTCCGTCGCACTTAACAACGAAGGATAGCGCGTTGTAAAATTTTTAATCCCAGAATTGATTTTTTTTAGAAAAGAAGTAAAAACGTCTTGAACTTGAGTGGTTTCGATGCCACTAAAGTCAAATTGCAACACTAAATATTGGTTTGCCCATTGCGTCGGTTGTTTGCCGATGTGCAAATCTCCAAATAAGATTGGAAAATCCGCCGCTTTGCTCACGTCATAATAATGAGCTAACATACTGATTATCAAGGACTTCCCAAATCGGCGAGGGCGCAAAAACATCGCATAGGAAGTCCCATACGTTTCCAATTGTTCGATATAGTTCGTTCGATCTACATAGAAAAACTGTTCGTGCCGCAAACGCGCATAATCCGCAAGGGCATAAGGTATTTTCAGCATAACGTTTTAATTTTGAGGGACAAATGTAAGGTATTTTACTCAATCCAGCAAAAAATATTCCAATTTACAAATTAATATATTTAAAAAAATGATTTATTCAGTATAAAATATGGTATAATTGAAAATACTGACAATTGAGCGGGATTTCACCGATTCGTACGGATTTTTTTATTTTTTTTGCCTAAAATCCAGCATTAAATTCCAAAAAATCCGTACCAATCGGTGGAATCCGTGGAATCCGTACATCCGTTTGTATCCTAATTTTCCAAAGCGGAAACTGCTGAATGTGTTGGAACACAATTGGCAGCTCCTCAAAGGTTAGAAAATATACGTTCCTTAAAATTTTACAGGAACGATTTTTATAATTCAAATGCAAAAAAAATCGTATTTTCGTTGTCGTTACAAGGATTATCGTATTAAATTCAAAAAAGCATGATGCAAATGAATCGTAGCATTCTAACCTTTCTTATCACAACTATTTGTGTAACAATGACTTATGCGCAGCCCGCGCCTAAAAAAATCATTGGCAATTTAACCACAGACCAAGTTCCTGACCTTCCTTTTGAGTTGCAGGAACGTTGGGAACAATATCAAAATGTTCGCAGTACGACCTTTGCCGATTGGGACAGCAAAGGCGAAGGCATTTACATTTCGACGCAACTGGGTGAAGTTGCTCAAATTCATCATGTTGCGCAAGCGGGCGCGTATCGGGAACAATTGACTTTTGCCAAAGAACCATTGACGGCTGCTATTGCGTGTCCGAATCCTGCACATTCGGGCTTTTTGTATTCCAAAGATTTGGGTGGAAATGAAAATTATCAACTCTATTTCTTTGATAACCAAACGTTTAAACATCAATTATTAACTGATGGTAAAAGTCGAAATCAAAATGCGAAATGGAATGCCCAAGGCGATAAAATTGCTTTTTCCAGCAATAAACGTTCCGCAGGCAACCTTGATTTCTATATCAAAACGTTGGATGGCGGCGCGCCTGAATTGATTTTGGAAAATAAAGGCGGCGGCTGGAGCATTGAAGATTGGACGGAAGATGAATCTAAAATGTTGATTCGCAATAGTTTATCTATCAATGATGTTAAACTATATATTTTTAATTTAGCGGATAAAAAATTAGAACCAATCAATCCTGCTCCAACGCAAATTGCCTACGGGCGCGCTCGATTTACTAAAAATGGAAATGGGATTTATCTGTTATCGGATGAAAATTCAGAATTTATGGGCTTGCGTTTTTACGATTTGAAGGGCAAAACGTTGAGCAAAATCGCGGATTTGAATTGGGATATTGAAGATTTTGAACTCAGTCCAGATGAAAAAACGCTTATTTTTACGACGAATGAGGGTGGTTATTACAAAATTAACCTATTAGATACGCGGAGTTTGAATTATAAATCTGTCCCAAAATTGCCCAATGGGGTAATCTCAAACCTAAGTTTGCATAAAAATGGCAAGTTACTCGCTTTTTCTGTCACGACTGCAACCACGACCAAAGATGTTTACGTCCTTAACTTAGAAAAAAATAGTGTGGAACGTTGGACATTTAGTGAAAATGGGGGTTTGCCAGCAAACGGTTTCGCGGAATGTGTTTTGAGACAATTCCCGACCTTCGACAAGGATGAAAAAACAGGCAAAACGCGCAATATTCCTGTTTTTGTCTATATGCCGAAACATTATACGGGTAAAGTGCCAGTTGTCATTCAAATTCACGGCGGTCCCGAAAGTCAAGCGTTTCCTGATTTCAATGCTTGGCGACAGTTTTTGGCAAATGAATTGGGCGTTGCGGTTTTGGTGCCGAATGTGCGCGGGTCGAGTGGCTATGGCAAAACGTATGTCAAATTGGATAATGGCGTATTGCGCGAACATTCGGTACAAGATATTGGAGCGTTATTGGATTGGGCTTCCAAACAATCTGTGTTAGATTCGACAAAAATGGCGGTTATGGGGCAGAGTTATGGAGGCTACATGTCGCTTGCAAGCATGACGCATTTTAATAATAAATTTAAGTGTGGGATTGATTTGTACGGAATTAGTAACTTTGTCAGTTTCTTAAAAAACACGAGTTCCTATCGAGCCGACTTGCGCCGCGTCGAGTATGGCGACGAAAGAGACCCTAAAATGAATGAATTTTTACAAAAAATCGCTCCTTTGACAAATATTAAGCAGATTACAAAGCCGATGTTCATTTTTCAAGGCGCGAATGACCCGCGTGTGCCGCTTTCCGAATCCGAACAAATGGTTTCCGCTTTGCGCGAAAACGGCGTTTCAACTTGGTACATCCTTGCGAAAGATGAAGGTCATGGCATTTACAAACGCACGAATCGAGATTATGTATTTGCATCGATTGCATTATTTTTAAAACAAAATTTGTTGAAGTAACTTTTTTAGAACAAAAGCATTATCTTTGTTCTTAATACGGGACAAAAAAGGTGTAGAGCGAATTGGAACGCGGATAACACGGATTTTACGAATTTACACGGATTTTTTTGAATTTATGCTGGATTTCTAGCATAAATTCAAAAAAAATCCGTGTAAATTCGTAAAATCCGCGTCCTCCGCGTTCCAATTTGTATCGTAATTTTTTTGTCATGTACTGAGATCTTTGTTCTAAATATTAACCCAATTATAATATGTCTGACTCACATTTTTCACGCCGCAATATAGATTTCTTATTATTTGAAGTCTTAGAAGCCTTGTCTTTGACGAAGCACGACTATTTCAGTGCGCACGACCGCGACACTTTTTCAATGGTTTTAGACGCGGCAGTGGACATCGCTACGCAAATTACGCGTCCAGCCTTCGTTGCTGCGGATAGAAATCAGCCTGAATTGGTGGATGGACAAGTCCAAGTACATCCCGCGATTGCCGAATTTTATAAAACATTTAGTGAATCGGGGCTGCTTGCGGCGACTTTTCCTGCGGAATGGGAAGGGCAACAATTGCCTAAAATGATTGCTGCATCCCTCGAATTTATCCTCGGAACTGCTAATAATCCGTTCGTCATGTATCCCGATTTGACACGCGGTGCGGCGAATTTGATTCTAAAATACGGTTCCGATACTCAAAAACAGGCTTTTTTACCCAAAATGCTTTCTGGTGCATGGACAGGTACAATGTGTTTGACCGAAACGCAAGCAGGTAGTTCACTTTCGGATGTGGCTACGGCGGCGCACCCGCAAGCGGACGGTTCGTATAAAATCACGGGTCAAAAAATCTTTATTTCGGCAGGAGACCAGCATTTTTCGGAAAATATTGTGCATTTGGTTTTGGCGCGGATTGACGGCGCGCCGAAAGGAACAAAAGGCATTTCGCTATTCATTGTGCCTAAAAATCGGTTGGAAAACGGTCAATTCGTGTCAAACGACGTTGCTTCTATCGGAATTTATCACAAAATGGGGCAGAAAGCAACCCCTGCTATGCACCTTGCGTTCGGAAATAACAATGATTGCACGGGTTATTTGCTGGGCGCGGCGAATCGAGGTTTGCCACAAATGTTTTTGATGATGAATGGGGCGCGCCTTGGCGTTGGGATGGCGGGCATGCACATTGGGACGGCGGCGTATTACGCCTCGTTGCAATATGCGAAAGAACGTCCGCAAGGTCGTCGGTTGAATGAAAAAGCAGCGTTGGGCGAACCTGTTACGATTATTCATCATCCCGACGTGCGTAGAATGTTATTTTTGCAAAAAGCGATTGTGGAAGGCGGATTGAGTTTCGTATTGCAATGTTACAAATATTTGGACTTAGAAAAAGCTGCCCAAAATGCGGAAACCCAAAAATATTACAACGATTTGTTGGAATTATTAACGCCTGTTGCCAAAACGTACGGGGCAGAAATGGGTTTTATTTCCGTGAATCAAGGGATTCAAGTATTGGGCGGTTACGGTTATACGGAAGATTTTGAATTGGAACAATTGGCGCGGGATGTGCGCATTACGCCTTTGTATGAAGGGACGACAGGCATTCAAGCACAAGCCTTGTTAGGAAGACAAGTCGTTGGAAATCAAGGGCGTAGCTTAGTGGCTTGGTATCAAGAAGTTGCAAAAGACGTTTGGGATGCACAAAGGATTGAAGCGTTGAAGCCGTATTGGAATCAGCAAATGGATGCGATGCAGCAATTGCAAAAAGTGACCAATCATCTTTTTGAATTGGCAAAAGAAGGGAATACGGAAGTCTTTTTGGCAGATGCCAATTTATATATGGAATTTTTTGGTATTTTGAATGTGGGTTGGCAGTGGTTGAAACAGGCGTTAGTGGCGCATCAAACCCTTGAAAATGGGACGGATTTAGGCGATGATAAAACTTTTTATTTGTCCAAAATCCAAACCATGAAATTCTTTTTTCATTATGAAATGCCAAAATTACAAGGTTTGGCAACACGGCTTTTCGATAGAACGCAATGGACGATTTTTGATGCGAAAAATGAAATGCTTTTGTAGTATCCATTATTTACACCTGTCAGGTTTGGAAAACCTGACAGGTGTAAGTGTAAATATTTACTCCGCATTGCCTACCATAATCATCGGCGCACCACCTGTTGAAATCCGATGCGCATCTGCCCCAACGATTTTCATGCCGTCAGAAGCTAAAAGAGCTTGTAATGCCTCAGGCGAAGCGATGGGCATCGAAAACATTTGGTAGAATGGTGCCAAACCTGTCGGCGAAGGCAAAAATTTTGTTACGGTATAGGGTTTTGCATCCGCAGGAATGCCAGTTTGCTCGTGCAAAAGGCGCAAATGCGCAGCATAATCTTTTTCAAACTGTTGAATATCCGTCGGTTGTGGATAAAGGGCTATTAATTTTAACATGTTTTCAAATTTTAAATTTTTTAATAAACCTTAAACACGAAATATTTTTTTAAAAATTGTGCATTATGCCAATATTTTATCTAAAATACCTCCTTAAGCAACTTGCTCGCCCGTCATCCCAAAACGCCGTTCTTTATTTTGGAAACCCGCAATGGCTTTATAAAATTCTTCTTTTTGAAAATCGGGCCAGAAAGTTTTCGTAAAATAATATTCCGAATATGCTGCTTGCCACAAAAGGAAATTGCTTAAACGGGTTTCGCCACTCGTCCGAATCACCAATTCAGGGTCTGGAATGCCTGCGGTACTTAATTCCAATTCAAACATTTTATCAGTAATCTCTTCTGGACGAATCAATCCTTTTGCCGCTTTTTCTGCCAATTGCCGCACGCCTCTCAATATTTCCCATTTAGAACCATAATTCAACGCAAGTACGAGCGTCATCCGCGTATTATTTTTGGTTGCTTCCAAACCTTCTTTCATTGCCTTGCGCGGCATCGAAGGTAAATTTTCTAAATCGCCTATAATACGCAATTTTATATTGTTTTTATTCAAAGTGTCAACCTCGGAACGCACCGTATCTATCAAAAGAGCCATCAACGCATTGACTTCTATGGCAGGACGATTCCAATTTTCAGTGGAAAACGTGTATAGCGTCAAATACTTAATGCCTAATTCGGCTGCCGTCTCCGTGATGTCGCGGACGGTTTGCACCCCTTGGCGATGCCCAAAAATTCTATTTTTACCTTTGGATTTAGCCCATCGACCGTTCCCGTCCATGATAATAGCAACATGTTGGGGCAATTTATCGGT
Organism: Bacteroidota bacterium; assembly: GCA_039795795.1. Taxonomy (GTDB): domain Bacteria; phylum Bacteroidota; class Bacteroidia; order Chitinophagales; family Saprospiraceae; genus JAAFJT01. The sequence goes on from JBDKKX010000079.1 coordinate 12,117, forward strand.
AGCGATGAGCGATTTGAAGTCCGTCATATTCATTTAGTTGATAATGATTTGCAATATAATAACTTTACTCCGTATCAAACGGCGTGCAAAACTATAAAGTTTGTACGATTTGAATTAAAAAAGTTCCTAAAAGATGTAAAAAGGAACCTGAAAAAATAAAATTTCGTTTTTTAAAATGCGCTTATCCGTGATTTTGGTAGAAACACCTATTTTTTTTGGAACACATAGTGCGAATGATGAATGATGAATGATGAATGATGAATGATGAATGATGAATGATGAATGATGAATGATGAATGATGAATGATGAATGATGAATTTTAAAAATTCATCATTCATCATTCATCATTCATCATTCGCACTATTTCATTTTCATCAACACGGCATTGGCAAATAAAAATTTGCCTTGATACCAAAAGGCTCGAAATAAAGGATTATCTGTCATATACACGACATGTCCGCGCCGCAAAGATTGCACAGCAAAAATACTGGTATTCCGTTGCGCTTCTCGAACTCGTTGTCCTGCAAAGCCAAATACTTGCAAATCTTTTCCAATATAACCCACATTCCAAACATTCTTTAATACTTGATACGCATTATTACTCGTCTTTAAACTGTAATAATTGTTGCCCAAACCGTAGCCCAATGGATGCGAATTATCCATAGACACCTTGAAAATCGCACCGGGAATGTTGTCCGAAGCCGCATCTCGTTCCGCATCGCAAAAATGAGCATATCGCCGACGCATTTTTTCCGCATTTTCCGTCGATGACGCAATGTCTTCCTCCTTTTTAGAAGCAAATTTTGTCAAAACAAAATCTTTTTTATCCTCAAAAACGTTCAACGCATCTCCAATTAAAATTAATTTGCCGCCTTCTGCAATCCAAGTTTTCAACCGAATCACGCTTAAAGAATCCAATTTACTATATTTGCCATCCGTCATCACCACGATATTGAACGAACTCAATTTCACCCGAGCGATATCCATGACTCGAAGCGGCGTAATAGACATTTTTAATTCCGTCTCAAAAAAATGCCAAACTTGACCATAGCCATTTTCGTCCACATCGTCATCATACAACACTGCAACCGAAGGTTTGGTCAATAAATCGAACCTTTCGGAGCCAAAATCACGTCCTTTGGACACAAATCCTGTATAAACCGCCGTTAAATCTTGCTCATTTTGCAACGCAAGTGCAGTCATTTCGCGGTCAAAACGCTCTCCTAACAACAGATTATCTGCCCGCGTAAACAGCAAAGTGCCACTTTGATAAGATTTTCCCTCCACTTCAAAAGGCTCTCTTGCCGCCCTTACTTTAATGCCGCGCTGCATCGCCAAACTTAAAAAATGGGCATTAGATAATGATTGCCAACGCATTATATATGCATAAGGTGTTTCAGTTGATTTAACATCCACCAAAGCAGGCGCGAAAGCATAAGGCATATTGGGTTCAAGTTCCTTTTTAGAAGCATAAGTTTCCAATCCATACGCGTAAGGCAATGCCCATGCCGTGATGTCATACGTCAACGAATCCGCGATTTCCGAACTGGGGTCAAACAATACTTGGGTTAAAATCCCCATCGGTTGATGCGCATGGATGACTAAATCTCCTTCGGAAACGTTAAAGTTAACCCCTTCTTTGGCATTGATATAATCAAAACCATTCATTTGTGAAGGACTTTTAACCGTTCCATATTTGATTTTGTGTCTATCCAAAAGGGTACAAAGCGATTTAATTTTATCTTTTGAATTATTTTTCTTAATGATATATGATTGGTACGAACCCGATGGCGATTTTTGGCTTTTTTGGAAAAAATCTTCAAAGTTTTTGTTTAATCTATCTGCATTTTTGGAAGCAATCTCAATCGTCGAAAGTGCTGTCGTTAAATGATGTTGAATTCTATCTTTGAGCGTTAACAAATTGCCATTTTCGAGGAGGACGGAGCGACCTGCGCGAATCCCGCCTTGCTCGTAGGT
>JBDKKX010000080.1:0-14010 GCA_039795795.1 Bacteroidota bacterium
AAAAATCTCATTGAATCCTAATTCAAAAGGGTGTTAAATGATTGTTTATCATCGCTTTATGATGTTGTTGAATAATAGATTTCAAAATATTTGCTAATGAATCCGTCGGTACGGAAGGGTCATTTTTTAAATCGGTTTGCAAAAAAGGGTCGTGTTGCAAATCATGGACGCGTTGAACGGTTCTTCCATCAAAAAATAAAGCATATTTACTATTTTCAATTTGAAATAAAGATTCTTCGTATTGAAACGCATAACTTTCCGCCGATTTTGACCAAACGCTGCGCCCAAAAGATAAATAAGGTTTATCATATTTCAAAAAATCCATAATCGAAGGGAGGACATCTATTTGTTGACAAACGCGGTCAACGACTTTTGGCGCAATTTCATTGGGTTTGTAAAACAAAATCGGAATTTTATACCGCCCAACTTTGGTTTGATAGGTATCTATGTACGTTCCCGCGCCTGTGTGGTCTGCGGACAGCACAAATAAAGTATTTTTAAACCAAGGCATTTTCGATGCTTTTTCAAAAAAATGTTTTAAAGCGGTGTCTGTATAAAGGACGCTGCGGTGCAACGCGTCTATCGTAGGATGTTGTTTTTCAAAGAAATCCGGTACGTGATACGGATGATGAGAGGTTAATGTAAAACAAAAAGTATAAAAAGGTTCTGGAAATTGATTGATGGAATCTGCCATAAATTGAAACATGGGGTCGTCCCAAATGCCCCATTGTCCATCATATTCTTTTGGATTGGGATACATACGCTTGTCATAAAAGCGTTCAAAACCAATCGATTTGGTGTATTTATCAAAATCCATCGAACCGGGATTGGACAAATGAATAAAAGCAGTTGTATAATTTTTTTGTTTTAAAAGGGCGGCAATACCATCCAATCGATTGGTTTGATAAGCAGAAAACATGTACGGGTCATCCATGAACGCAGGTAATCCTGCGGAAAGCGCGACAATCCCTTGCGTCGAGCGTAATCCATTTGCATAACTCATTGAGCAAGAATAACTTACGCTTGCTAAGGAATCTAAAAATGGGGTGAATCCCGATAAACTATCTTTATAAGCAGGCGTATATAAACCCGAATATTCTTTTCCAAAACTTTCCAACGCGATTACGACAACATTCAAACGACGCATGGAATCGGTTGATTTGGGATATTGAAAGATAGGATACGTTTTTTCAGCTATATCATTTGGGAAATAATGTGGTTCGGTTAAAAAAAGTTGTTGAGTCGCGTAGATAAGGTTTAAAGTCGTGTTAGAAACCAACGGCATTAAACGCATATCATGGGTGTAATCTGCTGAATTCAAAGGCGTTAAAGGGCGTAGTTGCAAACCACCTCTTGCGCCAACGATAAATCCACCAATTGTCAGTATAAAAACAAATATTTGTGATTTCCAACGAAATTTTATAGGGTCATTTTTGATTTCCAATTTATCATAAGAACGTCCTATAAATCCTAATAACAAGATAAATACAAAACTTAGATACCAATATTCCAACATCATCCCACTCAACATCGAAATATTATTTTTCCATAAGCTAAAATCGCTTAATATTGTTCTGCGATTAGCAAATTTGAAATAACCAATATCTGTAATTTCGGCAGCGAGACCAATGCAATTTGTTATAATAAAAACTATTTTTAATAAAATTTTTTTCTGAATTAAGAAGGAAGGCATTAAGGAATCCAGCGTCCTTAATGCCTTCCATTCCTGCCTGCCTAATTCAAAAAAATAACTGCCAAAATGAAATATAAAATTTAAAAGAATCCATAAAGCATTGAGATACAAGATAGCACAAGTATCAAATCGGATGCCCCAAAGAAATTCACTCCAATTGGGCGTTGGTAAAATATTTTTATTCGCAATATAAAACCCAATACGGCAACACATCCATAAACTATAGGGTATGGACAATCGCCATAAAATTTGGCGCAAAAGAACAGTTTGCGGATAAAAAACGCTGTAATAAGGCATTTTTTGGACGATTTTAAAAAAAATGATGCAAAAATACATTCCTTTTGAGTTAAAAAACCCTACTTTTACGCACATCTTTAAGCCTTAACATTTATGAACATTCAAAAATGGACTCGTTTTAGAAGGTTGCTTTTCCTTACGACGATTGCCGTAGCCAAAATGCGCGGCGAAATCGTGGCGCAAACCGATTATATTGTCCCCATTAATATGCCTTTTCGCACAGGCTGGACGTTGTATTTTCAAGATGAATTCAATGCGCCTACGTTGGACGGCGCGATTTGGTGGAAGCAAGAGACCGAACGCGCAAAAGAAGGTGCGATTTTCCGCAAGGAAAACGTGTCCGTTCAAGACAGTTGTATGCAGTTAACTGTCCGCAAGGAAAAATTTAAAAATTATGAATATACAGGCGGTTTAGTATTTAAAGCGGAGCAAATTCCAATCAATACATATACTGAAATTTCGTGCAAAGTGCCAAAAGGCATGGGATTTTGGCCCGCGTTCTGGTTTTGGGTAGGCGCGAACGAAACTTATCAAGAGATTGATGCTGCCGAGTTTACAGGACAACGCCCTTTTCAATTTCAAGCTAATAACTTTTATTGGGATGCCAAACGCAAAAAAATTCGAGCAGATGGCAAACGAATTACCCCCGTTTATCCCGACGGAACGCGCTTAGATGTAACAGAAACTTTTCATGTATATGGCTTGGAATGGACGGAACAACAGATTCGTTTTTACTTCGACAACCGTTTAGTGCGCGAAATTAAACGACATATTCCCAAAAATCCAATGGTTTTAATTTTAGGCATGGGCTTGTATCCCAACGAAAATCCACCAGAATCGGCATTACCTGCTCATTTTAGCATTGATTATGTGCGCATTTTTAAGAAAAACTGAAATATTACGGGATGTTTCATTTTTGGGTTACACTTTGAGATACATTGTGATACGAATGGAAGTACGGATTTTACAGATTTCACAGATGAATACGGATTTTTTGTCCTCAAAATCCGTATTCATCTGTGAAATCTGTAAAATCCGTACTTCCATTCGTATCACAACCGAATAATATTTTGTGATTTTTTCTTTTGAGACAGCCACCGTTGTAGTTGTCTTAATAATCTACAGTTCGGATTAAGTTGGGTTGCAAATAGGGCATCAACAAATAGTTGATTTGTCTGTCAATCTTTTTTTTATCCGTTGGATCCCAGTCCTGCCCCATCCGTTTTCGGTAAAACGCAATATTTTTATTTTGTTTATCTACGAGAAAACAGATTAAGGTGGAACTTGATTTAATAGGTATTGGAACAACCAAACCAAGCGTCAAGATGCCAATACCAATGCTTTTTGCAATTTCGCCCGCATAATTACGCCGACTGCGCGTAAAACCGACATGAAACGCACCTAATGCAAAATTATAATTATATTTATTTAAAATATCTATCATCTTATCACTCAAAGGAATATCTATAATCTTTTGTTTTTCCTCTACTTGTAAAACTAATTGAGTGATTTGCTCCTGAATAAGTCGCCATTCATGGCTATCCGTTTGCAGGACTTCTTTTCGGATGTTTTGAGGGAACGCCTTTTGAGCAGATTCCAACAAATACGCACTCACTTGTTCCGAATCTTCCTCACTATACGCTCCCCTGTTCCCAGAAGAGATGGTATCAATGCGTGAAAAAGGCTTGAAAATCAATACTTTATCAATTTCAGACAGTTTGCGATTTGAAGTCAGTTGTCGTGTTGTGCCGCAGCTGCACAAACAGCATAAGAAAATGGACAAGATTGCCCAATGGTGAAAATGTTTCATTTTATCTAATTGAATTGTTGAAAATAGAATGTTCGCGGCAAATATAAAAAAAATTGACAATTCAAACAACCTGACACGCTTTTTTAACCCAACAGTACCTCCTCTGTCCATCGCTGTTTGCAAAAACAGGCATGATTTTGGAAAACATTTCCGCGTCTTTTCAGAATCATAGGTACAAAATACATATTCTTTATTTTGAAAAAACAAAACATTCAAAATCAATAACTTAGAACAATAAGCACGCTTTTTTCACGCCCCCTATTCACAATTTTTTAACTCTTGACCGCTAAAATCTACTCAAAATGAGGTTGAAAACAGCTACCTTTCACCTCCGAACAGCGTTTTTTAATCTTATGACGCTGGTTTCGGGGTTCATTTCTTTATTTGCAACCGATATGAAGGCGCAACCTTGTAAGGACATCATCGGCTATTATCCCGCATGGCAATATTACGACCGTAATAAACTCGTCCGCCCTGCGACGATTCTTTATAGTAAATATACGATGATTAACTATTCGTTTTTCAAACCGTTGCCCGATGGCAATATTGTGGGTACGGATGATTGGGCAGACCCGATTCTTTTGGAAGGCGAAATGAATTGGAAAACGGTGCCTGCATCTCGGGATATTACCACTTCTTTGCCCTATTTGGCGCACAAAGCGGGGATAAAATTGTTGATTTCAGTCGGGGGCTGGTCGCTTTCGACCGATTTTCCATCAATTTCGGCAGACCCTATCAAGCGTTTGACCTTTGCGAAAGCGTGTAAAGAGTTGGTTCAAAAATATGATTTGGACGGCATTGACATCGATTGGGAGTATCCGGGCTATGCCGAACATGGTGGTACGCCCTCCGATAAGCACAATTGTACGTTGCTGTATCAAGCGATTCGGTCTGCACTCGACACATATAGCGCGACAACGGGGAAGAAATATTTGTTAACGGCTGCATTTGGCGCGTCGCCGCAACATTTTGAAAACATCGAATGGGCGCAGATGATTCCTTTGTTAGACCGAATTAATTTGATGACGTATGATTTTTTTGGTGCATGGAATGAAAATACAAATCACAATGCACCGCTTTACGCAACGGCACAAATTGGTTGTGTGGATTGTAATATACAATTTACAATTGACAAATTAATTAATACGTATAACGTTCCAAAAGAGAAACTTATAGCAGGTGTTGCGTTTTATGGGCGTTCTCAAAAGACGATTGCAGAACCGTATTTGTACGCGCCGAGTACGAAAACAGTGGATAATGCGACCTTTCCAGAAGACGAAGGCAGTCCATTATATTATAATATTGTGACCAAGTTGAACCGATTTGATTACAATTGGGATGAAGTCGTTTTAGCTCCTTACTTAACGGGCAAAAATGGGTTGAACACTTTTGTCAGTTATGATAATCCGCGTTCCATCGCTCAAAAAGCGCAATATTATAAAGATAGAAATATCAAAGGGGTGATTATTTGGGAGATGACGGGCGATTATATCGAAACGGCACCCAATTCTGGCGTAATTGCAGGAACGCCTTTGTTGGATACGTTGAATCAAGTATTTTGTCGGTCGAGTGCGCGAGTGGGTTCGGCGGATAAATCGGTTGCCTATTGGTATGAATATGAAATCGCGCCAAATGAAAACAATCAAATCAATCTTTTGTTTAATGTTGCGCGGGTTGGGACGGCGGTTTCTGCACAGGTGTATGATATGCGCGGCTTGTTGGTGTTGCAAAAAGAGTTTGGCATGTTGCCGAAAGGCGCGTATCAATATCAATTGCCAGAAACGGCGAATTTGAAAAATAATATGTATATTATTGTGTTGAAGATTGGGGAGAAACTGCATGCGAAAAAATGGTTGAAATTTTAAGTTACACCTAACAGGTTTTAAAAACCTGTTAGGTGTAAATGAGACACACACCTAACAGGTTTTTAAAACCTGTTAGGTGTGAATGTGTTAATGAAATTCAAATGTGTGTATCCATTCCCAAATCGCACGTCCCAAAGATGATTTTGTGAAGGAATCTAATTTTAAATAATTATTTTATAATTATATTAAAATTCAAAATATTAAAATCATTCTAAAATAAAAAACGCTTTTTGACGTTGATGCGTTGAGGATACATTTTATTTCCAATAAAAATATAAAAAAAATTGAAACTATGATGAAGCAGTGGTTCGGATTAATGAGTTTTCTACTGTTTTTTGGCGCGCAAGCGATGGCACAAGAAGATAAGCCGCTGAAACGCCTCCCTTCTGTGGTCGTTAAAACGTTGGACGGCAAAAGTGTCAATATTCAAGAATATGGCAGAAAAGGGCGACCTGTTGTTTTGAGTTTTTGGGCAACTTGGTGCGCGCCCTGCAAAAAAGAATTGGATGAACTCCATAAAACGTATGCCGCTTGGCAGAAGCAATATCATGTCGAAATCGTTGCGATTACAGTGGATGATGCGCGCGGTTTGCCGAAAGTGAAGCCGATGGTCTCCCAAAAAGGGTGGAAATACACGGTTTTGAGCGATGTGAATAAGGAATTGCAAGAAGCGTGTAATATTAGCAATGTGCCTTATACGATTTTGTTGGACAAAAAAGGCAATATCATTTATCAACATAATGGTTATTTGCCTGGAGATGAACATGAATTGTTGAAAAAAATTACGGAAATCGCGGGTAGATAATGATGAATGATGAATGATGAATGATGAATGATGAATGATGAATAAAATTCATCATTCATCATTCATCATTTAAAAACTGCGTACTAACATCACAGGTTCGGGTTTAACCATTGCGCCCGCAGGAGTATTCGGCACTTCGACAGGGAAATCGAATGAAAAAGTAGCTTTTACCCGTTTGCCATTTTGCATAGCGGGTTTCCAACGCGGCAAAATCGTGAAAATGCGCACGATTTCTTCATCAATATCCAACGATAAACCTTTCATAATCTCTACATCTTGCACGGTTCCGTCGTAATTCACGACAAACCGAACACGCACAACGCCTTCCAATTGTTTTTTCCATGCAGAATTCGGATATTTGAACTGGCGCGTCAAATGTTGATATAATCCTATACTTCCTCCTTGAAAAGTGGGATAATTCATGGGTTCAACAGGGCGAATCGGGTCCATCGAAACAGTTGTATTCGTTGAAGCTGTTTCGTTTTGCCCAAAAATAGAGGTCAATGACATCGTAGAAACCACAAAAATCCATGCGGCTGTGCGTAAACTGGTTTTCATTTCCTTCCGACTGCGAATCATAACTAACATTTTTTTAATTTATATGGCGATTGGTTTTTTTGTTTGAATACTTCAAAAAAAACCGCTTTTTCAACGCGATTATAAGCAACATCTGTTAATTTGTGACGCTATTTTCAATCTTAAAATTATTTTTTATAAATATTCGTAAAATGAATAGGCAGGCTTTACGGTATGTAAAAGTTTATAGATATGATATTTTGGTTAAAGATTTGCTCTTTCCATTGAGAAGTAAGCTCAAAAATGGCGTTTTGAACGAATTTGTCACATTTCATTGAAAATCAATTTTTTATGAAAGTTCGATTTTTGTGACAATGATATTATTAAGAAAAAAGGACAATTTCAAAAAAAAATTGTTGTTTTTTGAAACATTTTCATTGCGTATAAACTTTTCAAATCATACGGGAGTTTGATTTAAAAAGTTTCAAAAAAGGTTTTAAAAATAATGGATACAATGAGGTGCGAATTGGAACGCGGATGACGCAGATTGGGGCGGATTTACACGGATTTTTTTTAGCTTTGCTTGGATTTTGAACAGGATTCAAAAAAAAATCCGTGCAAATCTGCCCCAATTCGCGTTATCCGCGTTCCAATTCGGATAGCATTTGAGTAATTTTTTAATATAAAATTTTTATCTTACATGGCAAAGAAACAACGAACCCTTTATCGAATTGCAAACTGCATTCTTGTTCTTACGACAAATTTTTGTTTGGCACAACCACATGTAGCTCAAAATTATGTAGTGGAAAAAATCCATGAACGCGTTAATTCACCACAATATGACGAAATCACACCTGTCATTAGTATTGATGGCAAAACGTTGTATTTCACGCGGGTTGGTTCGCCTGATTTTTGCAGAACGATTGCGGTGGATGGCAAAGATGTATCCCAAGATTATAATATTCGAGCATATGAACAATATTTATCAAGCATTTATGGACAAATTTCAGGCAGTGAGGTCGTTTTAAACCCCTTTCAATCGGATTTGAATCAAGATGTTTGGTTTGCTGAAACGCATCAATCGCCTTTTGACCGCGTTTTGCATCCAGACGCGCCGCTTAACAATGCACTTCCGAATAGTATTTGTTCCTTAACGCCTGACCCGTCGGTATTTGTGGTGGTCAATCAATTTCCAAGCGACGGTGGCATGAATAAAGGTTTTTCCTTGATTCAACGCCGTGTTTCGGAAATGAACGATTGGAATGATTGGGCAGAACCGCAACCAATGAATATTGATAATTATAATATTGTGGGAAAAGCCGTCAGTTTGACGATGAGTGGTGACGGGAATGTATTGATTCTGTCGTTGCCTGCAAGTGACTCGTATGGCGATAATGACTTATATATATCGTTCAAAACGGGCGAAAATCAGTGGAGCGCGCCTAAAAATATGGGCAATAAGGTCAATTCGGCTGGGCGCGAAATCACACCGCACTTGTCTGCGGATGGCAATTATTTGTATTTTGCCTCGAAAAGAGGCGGTTCACAAGGGTTAGATTTGTATTTTTCGGCGCGTTTGGGGGATAATTGGGACAATTGGATGACTCCGCGCCGTTTGATTGAACCGATTAATTCGGCTTCCGAGGAGAGTCAACCGTATTTTAATTTGGCGACTGGTTATCTTTATTTTTCCTCTAAACGAGATGGTTCGAGTGACATTTTTAGGGTGAAAATCGCCGACCCTAAACCGCAATCTTTTGTTTTAAAAGGCAAAATCGTGCATGCGCAAACCAAACAATTGACCGATGCACGGGTTTTGTACGGCGATGCACAAACGGGTTATGAATGGGAAGCGCATTCTAAAAATGGTTTATTTGAAATCAAAATGGATCAAGGCAAAACCATTAAAATGACGACTTTTAAACACGGTTTCATCAACCATGAAGTTGAGTTTCAATTTGATAAGAATACGTATATTCCTGATAATAAAGAAGTTATCTTATATGTGGATAGTGTTGGCGTTGGAACGACGATTACTCTTGACCCGATTTATTTTGAGCAAAGCAAGCCTTATATCATGAAAAAATCATTTTCAACGTTGGATAAATTGGTAGAAATTTTGCAAACCCATCGAAATATTAAGGTTCGAGTGGAAGGACATACGGATAATCAAGGTGGGAAATTGCAAGAACTTTCCGAAGCCCGCGCCAAAGAAGTGCGCAAATATTTGATTCGGTCTAAAATTAATGAAAAACGGGTCGAAGCAGTGGGTTTTGGCGCGACGCGACCTGTGAGCGAAAATACGTCCGATGCGACAAGGCGGTTGAATCGGCGTGTGGAAGTGAAAATTATTGAGACCCATTAATGAACAAAAAAAAACGCGTCGGCTGCCTCCACACTGCCGATGCGTTTTTCTGAAAAGTGTCAACTACCTATTTTGTTATAAATCAAATCAATACAAATATCAATTAATCATCATGGTCGCCGTGACCGTGACCATGTCCATGTTTTTTACCCTGTTTTTTGCCATGCTTCCACTTGTCCTCGCCTTTTGAACAACAAGAATGTCCCGCCGCGTGTCCGTGTTTGCAAGTACCGTTGTTCCCGTTGTTGCCATTATTTCCATAATTGCCATTGTTTCCGCTGTTGCCATTATTTCCATAATTGCCGTTGTTCCCGTTATTGCCATGATTTCCATTGTTCCCGTTATTGCCATTATTTCCGTTATTGCACGTAGAACCATTGTTATTACCATTATTCGGTGTAGAACCTGTATTTGTGGGTTTCGGAGCGCGCCTTTTGCCACCAAGCACCACTGGTAAATCGGTCGTATTTTGTGGTACACCCATACCTGTACCATTCGGGCGCGTCGTCGAACCGCCCAGCACCACAGGAAGATTATTGGTATTTTGTGGTACGCCCGTACCTGTGCCATTCGTGCACGTCGTCGGACCGCCCAACACTACGGGAAGATTATTGGTATTTTGAGGCACACCTTGACCCGTTTTACTCTTAGTAATGACATTACCGCCGCCTATCGGGATATTTGACGTATTTTGCGGAGTGCCCGCTTGAGCGAAAGTGCTGCAATGCAATGCAGTAATACAAATGGTTGTAAGAAGAAAGTTTCTCATATAAGAGACTCGGTTTGTAAGTGATGAACAAAAATTTTCTTTGATAGTGCAAAGGTAGTCCCTTCGCAGCTATCAAACCGTTAAACGCAGTTTAACAACTCGTTAAGATGAGGTTAAAAAGGCAAAAACAAAGCCGAATTTTTGTCGGGTTCAACAACTTACTGTTTAATCGGGTTCAACGCCATATAATATATCAAATACCATTCATTACCCGATTTTAAAAAACGGCGTTCTGCTGCAAATGCCGCGCTTTTATGAAAAATGCTCTCCACAACTAAAGGTGGATTTTCCATTTTAAGGGTAAATTCACTGCGTACTAAACTGTCTATCAATGGTTTATGAATAATCCAATTTTCTGGTGTCCAAGGTCTTGGATTCGGGTCGCTGCTGTAAGAATCCGCGCCTGCGACGGGAAATTGGATGTGCGCCATTTGATACGCGCTGTCCGCATGAAATTTTTCATAAAATTGTTGGAAATCAGCACTTAAACCTGTGTTTTTCGCGCTTTTTTTGCCGCGACATGTTGTGAATAAGAGTGCGATTAATGCGATGGAAAACCATTTTAGATTGGAAGCCATGATATGATGATTTTTGAATTGGACGCAAAAATACGTTGGAATTCGGATTAAATGGGATTTTTCGGCACAGATTGAACAGATTCAACGAGATTTTCACAGATTTTTTTGATTTAAGCATGGAAAATCAAAAAAATCTGTGAAAATCTCGTTGAATCTGTTCAATCTGTGCCGAAAAATCCCATTTAATCCTAATTCCAACGCACCCCATTTAAAAAACTTTCATAAATTTTTCAGTCCTTGTAAAAGCATTATTTTTCAACACCACCAAATAATTCCCAGCTTGTAAAGCATTGATATCCAATGTTTTTTCATTCGCTTCCATCGTTTCGGCGAGGCGCAAATTACCCAATAAATCATAAATTTTTATATCCGTTTTTTCAAAACCTTCCACACAAAGCGTCAAAGTAGTCGTCGCAGGATTTGGAAAAAGCGTTGCATTCCCGCTGACCCGACTCGTCACGCCCGTACTTGGATAAATGGTTTTCACCCTTACCACAATATCATCTGATAATAAAAAATATTTATTATCCGCTAAGGTTGAATAATCTATGGCGGAAAATCGCAATCGATAGGTGCCAATTTGAGGAAACGTCACGGTCGTATTGTGTGCATGCGCACTCGAAAAAACAACCGTTCCTGCACCCTCCACTTGTTCCCACTTGACGGGAAAAGCCCATGCCATCGTATCATTCATCCCAACCATCCCTTGCAACGTCAAATGATTCCCATCCAAAACCGTATCGCGCCCCGCATCAATCACATAACCCGTCGTCGTCGGATTATAAGGCCAAGGCGCGCTCCGACAAACCGCAAAATGCCGCCGCAAAAAAGCATAAATCGTATTCGGCAAACCAGAATTAAAAAATTCATCGGGTCCCTGCGTATGCGTTTTGTCGAAAACATATTCCAAAATCCGTTGCCCTTTAAGTTGATTAAAAGCCGTCGTCGTCGCTTGCGGCGGACAAACGGCATCTTTTAACGAACCCATATTCCAAGAAACGCCCTTGAAACGACGCAACGTATATATCGGATCATAATATTTAATCGTCGAAAGTACCGTTGCTATCGGCACAGCAATTTTACCCGCCGTCACGTATGTAAACGGAAAAGCACTCGGCAAATTATATTTCGCACCCGCTTGATGGCAAAAAGCAGGATAAGCCGTCGCCAAAAGACTGATTCGAGTATCAATGCCCGCAATCATCGCCGCCAAACCACCGCCTTGACTAATGCCAATCGCTGCAAATTGCCCATTAAAATCCGGGCGCGTCTGAATATAATCCATGATTTTGACCGCGCCGAGTAAAACATATTTTAAATAATACGATTGCGGCGACTCAATCCCTTCCACCAAATAATTCGGTACAGGAGCCGTTACATTCGGCGGCGTGTCGTGAACGCTCAAAAAAACAGAAAGGACACCCGCCCGTTCCGCCTTAGAAACATCATCTTGAACGATATTTGCCAAATTGCCATACGGCGGCATCTCTATCAACGCGGGATAGGACTTCACTTTGCTTATCGGCACCACAAAATAGCCATAAACTCGCCTGCCATCCACCACCGCAATATCAAAATTATACACATCAGCATACCCACTCGTGCGCAAATGCGTCAAGTGCATATCCATCGGAATCGCCCGAATTGCTGCTTTTTGCCCCGCCCAAAAAGCATCAAAATCTACTGGTTCTTCCTCAGTAGGTTTCAAATCCTCCAACGAAAAAGAAATGCCTGTATATGCCATTTGATTGTTTTGCAATACTTTACATATTACAAAACAAGGTTCATGGCTCGTAAAAGCAATCCGCGCAGTGCCATTCACCACTTCCACAGTGCCTTGAGCTAATATCGGAAAAGTATCTTGCAACGTGTGTAAAATTTGATAAGTCAACGTGCCTTTGGAAGCACCTGAAACGCGGAAAAAAGCCGTTTCACTTTTTTCATAACGCGTATTTTCACGCTCTGGTTGGATGGAAAGTTGAGCAAAACTAATAGTTTGAATTAAAATAAAAAAAAATAAAAGTTTGTTTTTGAAGAAAATGCTTAAGTTCGGTTGTGCTAACATAGTGATTAGATGTAGTTTTATTAAATAATAAATCAAAACTACGTCCTTCGACAGAATTAACCAATAAAAGGTATCATATCTGTTTTTTTAAATTTATAAAATAATCCAATTTTGGTATTTTATGAATTGGCTTTTAGCAAATATAATTTTGTATTGTTTTTTATTCCATAAAAATATTTTCTATTTTAAACTAAAATATAGTGACTTTTAGGTATTTCTCGCTTCTAAAAAAAATACATATAGAAATCTATATATTTTCTTTTTTTTGAACCAAGATTGTTGTACCTTTGTTATGAAAAATTCCGCTAAAAGCGGAAAGGAGTAACAATTTTTAACTTCCGTATGATTTTTTGAACTCACTTTGGTCAAGAATTGTCATCTTTGCACTCAATAATTGACCATTAATCAACAACATCTGTTTTATGGATCCGCTCAAGATTAAGTTTAAAGAAAAAGCGACCGCGATGAGTGCCGATATTAAGGCGATGCTCAAAACGCATGGAAATGTCGTGATTGACCAAGTGACAATTAGCCAAGCCTATGGGGGCATGCGCGACATTAAAAGCATGATTTGGGAAACGTCGCTGTTGGACGCGCAGACGGGCATTCAATTTAGAGGTTTTTCGATTCCGCAATTGCAAGCAAATTTGCCCAAAGGCAAAGGGACAGAACCCTTGCCCGAAGGTTTATTTTGGCTGATGTTGACGGGCGAAATCCCGACCGAAGCTGAAGCACAATGGTTGAGTGACGAGTGGGAACGCCGCCGCAATATTCCAAAACACGTTTTCAATGCCATAAAAGCGTTGCCGAAAGAGGCTCATGCGATGACTCAATTTTCAACCGCAGTCTTGGCGATGCAAACGGAAAGTGTTTTTGCAAAACGCTACGATGAAGGCATGCCGAAATCGGAGCATTGGGACGCAACGTATGAAGATGCGATGAATTTAATTGCCGCATTGCCGCAAATTGCAGCCTTCATTTACAGAAGAAAGTATAAAAATAGTAAATATATAAAACCCAATGATTCATTGGATTGGGCAGCAAATTTTGCGCACATGTTGGGCGTTCCGGGCGAGGAATTTAAAGATTTGATGCGCATTTATTTGACGATTCACGCAGACCATGAAGGCGGAAATGCTTCTGCACATGCGACGCATTTGACAGGTTCGGCGTTGAGTGACCCGTATTTGGCATTCACTTCGGCGATGAACGCCCTTTCTGGACCGTTGCACGGATTGGCAAATCAA